>JABCSI010000137.1 GCA_018238965.1 Promethearchaeota archaeon | reverse complement strand
GCGAGGACAAACCTTTCGTTACAGGTGGTTGAAGAAGTAAGAAAATATTTCAATGATAAGGTTTATGGAACAATAATACCAAGAAATGTGCGATTAAGCGAGGCTCCAAGTTACGGACTTCCAATAATCCTTTATGACAATAATTCAAAAGGCGCCGAAAGTTACAATAATTTAGCAAAAGAAGTTATAGCTTGCACAGAGGGGAAATAGTATGAAACATGGATTAGGCAAAGGGTTGGATGCTTTATTTGAATTAAATGAGGATGAAAAGAACGTATCAACAATAGATATTGATAATATCTCTAGAGACCCCTCACAACCAAGAAAACATTTCAATAAAGAAGAATTAGAAGCATTAACACAATCGATAGTTCAAAATGGAGTAATACAGCCAATAATAGTGCGACAGACTACCAGTGGACATACCATTGTTGCGGGCGAAAGAAGATTTAGAGCAGCCAAACAGGCCGGATTAACCGAAATACCAATAATCATTAAGGATTTAACAGACCTTCAAGTTCTTGAGATATCTTTAGTGGAAAATATTCAACGAGAAGAAAATTTAAAGAAAGAATATGCATTAAAAACGGGAGAAATTGAAAAGAAACTCGAGGCTCTTAAGAAAAAGCATTTCTTTACTTCGTTCATCATGGAAAACTCTGATCAGGATAATTTTGAAGTTGATATTGTAGCAACTGTAATGGAAAAAGGCACGTGTAATCTCAATGATTTGAAGAAACAGTTGAATGTTACCCCTATTATGGCTGTGAGAACCATAAGACAACTAGCCGTTAAAGAAATTATTAACCTTGATGAAGATACAAATGAAATTACCATGCATTGATCCTTTCCCACTTTTTTATAACTTTTTTATCTCGTTTTTCGAATTTTAGTACCAAAGATCCCTTTGATTTCCCTCAGACAAACTTTTTGTGAAAGCGAAAATTAAATAATCTGTAGAAAAATGGGCACCAAGGATTATCTCGAAGGAATTAAACTGATTATTTTCGACTATGACGGGGTTTTATATAACATGATAGAGCCCTTGAGATCAACCGTTATTGAAGGAACTCAAAAATTCCAGTTACAATCGAATGGATTGAATGAGGATATGCGGGAGGTCTTCAGAGTTTTAGAATTTGCCCTTAGCCGCACTGTGGCAGATCAGATTTTAGATTCAAAAGAAATGCTGGATATAAAATTGCTAAATGGATTTGCCCACTTAAAGAGGCTACGTATTGCAACCTTTTTCTACGGTGATTTTCGAGAACGAACTACCGAGCCTTTACTATTCGATGGAGTAATTGAATTAATCAAAAAATTGCATGATCGGGGGATCAAAATGGCGATTCTCTCCAACAGTGCGAAAAAATATATCAAGAAAACCCTGGAATCCTACGATCTACAAAAATATTTCTCCATAATTTTAGGCGCGGCCGAAGTGATTAAAGTCAAGCCCGATCCCGAAGGATTATTAAAAATTCTCGACAAAGAAAAGATTTCTGCCAAGGAGACTTTATTTATTGGGGATATGATTTCGGATACAGATGCTGGGAAAAATGCAGGAATAAAGACCATTGCGGTGGCCAGCGGTATTCTCCCTCGCGAAAAGTTAGTTGCTGCTAAACCTTTTGCTCTAGTTGATAATATACGGGAACTTTTGGCGCTTTTTCAATTAACTTGATTTTTTAAGCAACTTTAGGTGTGTGATTAAAATGAAATTATTAATGATTCATAGCAACGGTGCGTCCATGAAAAAAAGAGCACCGGCAACATCCAAACCTCAAGAATACGAAGAGGATGGATTACAATTGGAAGGAAAAGTGCTTGTGTGCTTCGTTTCCGTTGAAGATCAAGATACATTCGACGTAAAGATTATCTCTAAACAAGCCAGAGATGAAATTATCAAAGCCATCCAATTAATCGAAGGATTTCCCGAGCGAATTGAGGAAAATAATGCCGAAGTCGAGAAATTTAATAAAGGTTTAGTTAAAGCGCAAGAACGAGGATTTCGTGAAGGGGAAAATCCCAAACAACTGAAGAAACTCATTTTAGACCCTGCAATGTATAAAGTGGATAAAATTTTAGTTTATCCCTGGGCCCACTTGAGCAATTTCCTCAGTCAAGAATCTGTGGCTATGGAAGTTTGCCCGTTAATTAAAACCATGATGGAGGAAAAAGGGTATGAAGCGTATTTTTCACCCTTTGGATGGTATAAGGCATTTTCATTGGATTGTTTAGGTCATGAAGTTGCGGAAATGTACAGGGATGTGACCTTGTTATTGGCTTCTACCGAGGTTCGGGCAAGTTCTATCTTTAAAATCGTGAATCCGGATAAATCTATTGAATTTTTCTGCGATAGTACGGAAGAAAGTAAGAAAAAGGCAAAAATTCCCAAAAAATATTCCAAGGATTTTCGAGATTTCATTAAATCCGAGGTATTAAGTTCCCGGGGTGCAGGACGCGATGAACCCGCACATATAAAACTTATGCAACGGTTTGAATTAGCCGATTTTGATGATGCGACGGATGCTGGAAACTTTCGGTGGTATACAAAGGGCTTACTTATGAAGAATCTCCTCCGAGAATATGTTGAAAATAAGGTAGTGGATAATGGGGCAATATATGTGGATACACCTGTAATGTATACGGTTAAGAATAAGAAATTAACCGCCCAGACTGCGCGTTTTCCTGCCCGAACCTATTGGGTCCATAGTGGAAACAATCGGTATCTCCTTCGTTTTGCTTCCGATTTTCTTCTCTTCAATATGTTTTCCCAAATGAATATCCGGGCAGATCAATTACCAATTCGCGCCTATGAGTATGAACAGTATGCTTTTCGAAGAGAACAGGCAGGTGAATTGGCCGGATTGCGGCGCTTGCGTGCTTTTACAATGCCTGACTTGCATTCACTATGTAAGGATCTTCCCCAAGCGGTGGAAGAATTTAAATCTCAATTTATCCTATCAAATAAAATTCTACAGGATTTCGGCCTTAAGTCGTATATGATTATCCGAACAACGGAAAAATTCTGGGAAGAAAATAGCGAATGGCTATTGGACATTATTGCTTCTGAAAATGAACCGGCCTTAATCGAACTCTGGCCCGAGCGCTATTATTATTTCATTTTGAAGTATGAACGCCCTATTCTTTCAGCCCAAGGCCATACTGCATGCCTCTGCACCAATCAAATTGACGTTGAATCCGCCTTGGATTTTGTGGAACAATATGGGGAAAAACGCCAAAAATACGATATCAAATGGCATGATAAATCTGGAGAAACCGGGCATCCCATAATTCTTCATAATTCTCCCTCGGGTGCAATTGAACGCATAGTATGGGCGTTATTGGAAACCAGTGAGCGATATAAAGATACTAAAGTTCCCGGATTTCCCACCTGGCTCAGTCCTATTCAATGTCGGGTATTATCTATCAGCGAAAAAGAACTCCCATATGCAGAGAAAATCGCCGATGCCATAAATTCCAAACAGATTAGGTGTGACATAGATGATCGTGATGAAAAAATCGGGAAGAAGATCAGAGGTGCTGAAATTGAGTGGATTCCTTATACAATCGTAGTGGGCCAAAAAGAGATGGAAAACAATACAGTTTCAATCCGAAAACGCCTCACTGGCCAAGAATTTAAAGACGGGAATACAAATGAGCAAATCAATGAAATCCCCCTTAAGAAATTTTTGAAGATAATAGAAAAAGAATTGGTCGGCTTCCCTCGAAAGCAACTACCCTTACCCTTTAGGAAAATCAGTTCACGCATTTCATTTAGGCAATAATTTCCTTGCCAATATAACATTTTTTTTAATTTTAACTTCTTCTTTTCAACGAAATTGTATTCTTTCCCATTTTTTTGGGAAAAAAAGCTCAAAAATATGAGTTTTTAGATAAAAAACATTATGATGTATTCATGCAGAATAGTAATTCGTGATAAATTTTAATCACAACAATAAAAAGGGGAGAAAAATTGACTTAATTAATACATTTAATTGTGTGAAAATAAATATGCCAGAAATTGAAATTGACTTTGATCTATTCTTCCCATCGGAACACATCTTTAAGAGTTATATTGAAATATTAAAAGTACGGAACTTTGCACCCCAAATTGCAACTATGGGCGACCACCAAGTTTAAATCTTATTTTCCTAAACAATCCTTAACCCTTTTTTAGTTAAATTCTTCTTTTTACTTCATCAATTTCACGTTTTCTAATCAAACATTCTCGAAATCGATTTTGATAGATTTGTCTTTAGGCCAATTTGCTCGAAGTAAAATGTCCTTGGATGCTTCGTGGGATTCTATTATTTCAAAACCAGTGGCTTCGGCCAATTTCTGTGCAAAATGCAATAAATCCTGAAAAGAAGGCGCAAATTCGCGTAATTTATGATCTTCCTTGAATCTTCCAAGCCGTTCTTCTAATCTTAAGGCATTTGCCTCAACCGTGAATCCCTTAATATCCACAAAATTCGGGGGGTTGCTTTTTAGTATCTTTGCGTAGGTTTTGACCATATCATCGTTGATATTTAGAAATTTTACCGAGGTAATTCGCACCACTGTCCGACAGGGCAATTGTGGGAGTAAGGATATGGTTTCATTTAGGTTTTCCCAGGCATTTTTGGTTAGGGGGCGGCAAATTTTGGAAAAATCACGTTTTGTGGGGGCTGCAAGTGTCACATATAATTGTGTGGGGAGATTATTCTCTTTCCATAATTTTTTGATTACATGGGGGTGGGTGCCGTTGGTAACTATGAATGTACACATGTTCCGACTCCGGAATTCGGCAACCAATTCTCCGATTCGGGGGTATAATGTAGGTTCTCCCGCAAGGGAAATGGCCGCATGCCTTGGATTCTTTGCATTTTCAAATACTTGGATTATTTCTTCTTTAGTGGTAACTTTTTCACTGATGATGCTGTCAATATCCTCTGGTTGATAAAGATTATCGTAACTCGTGGAAGTCAGGGAATAATCATTATTTTGGGGGTTTTGCAAAACTCCACAATTTTTGAGCAACAGAATGGCGCGATGGGCTCTGGTTTTAGTTTGTTCCGTTAGAGTGGCAAGTTCGGTTTCCGAAAAAGAAATCTCGCGATCCTCCGGGCGGGCAATTTTAGAATTAAGATATTGCTGGAGGACTTGATGCATTATGTCCAAATTCTTCAGGGATCGGTCCAGGGTTATATGTTCAAAAATTAAATTTAGGGAGTGGCGGATCATTTCATCTACCAATTCTTTTGGGGAATCGACCGGACCCTTCCATGATTCTCCCAAGGAGCCATTTTCAATATCTCGCCAACAAAAAACACACTGGTGATTGCAAAAGGGAAGCGCCGGAGTATTTTGAATGCAAATTTCCGATTCGATCCCAAAATATCCTTTGTAGCAGTTACGATTTTCTCGTCCCGTAAGCAGTTTTTCTGTCGTCCAATGACAAGGCTTAATCGCAGAGTGTTTGGATTTTCCCAAAACACGGTAATTACCCTTCGTATAAATTCGGGCCATTTTTTGTATATCGAATCCGTCATCCTTCTCTTCGATTGAATCAGTGGGTTTGTGCAAATAGTTTCACTTAAAAAATAAAAATCACAATCGGATTTAGAATTTACGATTGAAATCTGTAATAAATAATGGATGAAAATAGAAAGAGTATCAAACTGTGGAGAAAAAAAAAATCAAAATCAAATCAAAAAAAGGAATATTTTAGTTTATTCGACCTCTTGTAGAAATTCTGAAATTTCATCTTTGCTATTTCGATAGAATGAATATCCCAAAAAGAGGTAGGTCAAGCCAAAGATTCCAGCTAACACCAATAGAAAATCAACGGCATTGAAGTAAATTGGAAGTGATAGGAACCCTCCGCCTCCGGAGAGGCTGAATAATCGACAAAAGGCAATTGAAGTAAAGCTTCCTGAAAAAGTACCGATCACTATTGCTAATAGGAATGATATGGACATCTCCGCTAAAATTAATAGATTAATCCCCTTTCTTCCGAATCCCCGGGCAATTAATTCACCGTAGAGCCCTCTATTTAAATCCTGGGTTGTTACTATCAGAATTGCAATACCAACAGCCAGAATTACTCCGATTACCATCAAGTTGAAGTAAAAGAGCCCTAAATATGGAATATTGGTATTATTGAATGAAGAACTATCCACGCTTTCCCAATCGTAATCATAGAATCGAAATTCAGCATTTAACATTGTATAGTCAGTGGAATTCATCAAATACTTTGCGTAATTTTCATAATCGTTAGCTGAATTTCTATCAATTGGATTCAAATTCACCATTTCTCTAATATTCATAACCGGCATTATATCGAACCCGTAATCTGAAAAGATGTGATCACTCACTACCATGAAATCGCTTTGGCTTTCACTGCTGGAGAAATAAAGTCCAGGCATAACATCTATAACCTTAATTATCTTAGCGGTAACTTGCTTTGCGATGAAGCTATTTGACGAAAAGTTAACACTACTTTGTAGGAAGGTTATTCTATCTCCAAGAATAAAATTGTTCATTTCCATGAAAGAAGAGCTGCAAATAATCCCTGCCTTATCCGGTTCATCCAAAAGTTCTTGATTATAGTCTATTACTTCCTGAATATCAGTCGTAAATTGATTGTTTGGTAGTGTTTTTTCATGTGCCGTTATTAGAGGAAGATATTGCGATAGATTCAGTATGTACTTAGTTCTCAACCCCGTTCCAGAATACGAGTGACTCACAAAGGCGTGCATAGTGTCGTTCACCAGATATTCCCCCTCTTTCAATTGTATATCTTTGAGTTGCGATTCGAATCGTTCAATTTCAGTGTAATTATTAAAATGTCTACCTGAAATTGAAAAGTCCACGGTAAGATCAGTTCCAGTTTGAAGATTTTCGCGTAGATTATCTTGACGGACCAGGGAATTGGTACTCATATTGGCAAACATTAATAGAGCCACATACAATCCCGACAAAATAATTATCCTTGTATATTGCTTCTGGCGAACCATTTCGATTCCTACGAAATAATCCCGTTCTTTCATGAATATTCGTGCAATTTTTTTTGATATTTTAGCAAATCGCGGGGGGGATTCGATCACTAAGAACCGAATAAGACCTATCACGAGCAGAAATGGGCTGAGCATGGATAAAATAATCAATATATTCAAGTTATTATAAAGTTCCTCGGATATTTCTATGATTGTATCCGAAGTTTGGATATTTTGACCAGCAATCATGGTTATGAAGAGGATAATTGGAATAAGTGAACTTAAGGCCACCGCAATTCCCCACTTTGGAATGAGTTCCTCCTTTTTCTTCATGAAGTTGACAAGTTCAAGTTTTTCGGAATTTTCTTGAGATATTTCACGAGGTTTAAAGTATAATGTAGATTCATCATAATCCACATCTCCTTTTACATTGGCCAATTCTGTCGCGAGTTTGGATGTTTTTTGAGAATTTATATGTTTGATCGTAGAGAGTGAAGCTAAAATGTTCAGCACAACCCCGAAAGTGAAAACCTCTAAAATCGTGCGCCAGGAAAAAAACAAACTTAGTGCAAATCCAGTTCTGTTAAATTGAGCTAAGAATAAGGGATTTAACCAATATTGACTTAAAAAGAAAATTCCTATCCCAAAGACCAAACCTATTAGGGATATAAAGATGCTATTGATTATGGCCTCAGCCAATAGTTGATTTCTTATCATATTTTTTGGAAAACCCCGCATTCTCATTGAAAAAAATTCATGATATCGTTTGCGGACTTTAGATTTATTGGCTACTGCCCCCATGTATATTGCAAAGATATACAGTGGTAAATTTGTAAACTGAATTGACATCCTAACTGTTGATTGGAATTGAAATTGATTCTGCAGCACCGGGGAGATAATGTTGTAAGGTTCTACATTTTCAGGTAAATGAAGGATAAATTGATTAAATGTTTCTATTATATTGGCTGAGGATGCACTCAACTTTGCAATATTCACACTGTCTCGATCGAATTCTATACCTAAATAGGTGTGAACCAAAAAAAGATAATTACTCGTTGCAGGTAATTCTGGATGGTCTTGCACTCTTTCAACCAACTCTTTATGGGGATAAACCTCGGATGCATTTGTGAAATCCTTTGATATGAAGACAAAATTTGAACCATTTTCAAAGAAAGGTAGATTAACCCCAAATTGGATATAGGTTTGCCTCGGAGTATAAAATCCCACAATGTTAATATTGGGCACTTCAATAATGGAAGAGTTGGCAATTCCAATCCGATATAGTAAAGTTTGATTGTATCCTATCTGTAAATTGAATCGTTGGGCAAAAATTGAATCAAAAATCATTTCGTTTGGGTTTACTGGGCGATTTCCCTCAACGATTTCAAAATACTGATCAAACCTTGGAGATTGAAAATATTGGAATTCTGGAGTTAACCAGACGAGTGGGAAGGATTCTGTAAATTGTTCATCATGATAATATAAAAAGACTCTTTGATTTGAGATTACACGGTAAAAATACGAGTGTTCTATATGCAAATTTGATAAACTGAAGAGATCTTTCACATCTAGTTCGGCATCAGACACACCATATGTGAGATCATCTGATTCCAAAAACTGGGCAGCAAAATCGAATGTATTATAATTTGTTTCTTGTAAGATAAATTTTTGAGCCGAATCGAAATAATATCCAAACCCCGCAACCATAGAGACTGCAATGGCTAAAGTTAGAATAGTTAGCTTAGATTGATTTAAGTACTTAAAACTTTCTTTTATGTAAAATGATAATTTGTTGCCCATTTTTTATATCCTCGGTGTTATTTGCTGTTTGAAAATTTTTTCTCCAGATGTCTTTGAGTAGGTTTTTTGTTTCAAAGTATATCCTACTGAAAAAATTATGAACGTAATCGCCAGATAAACCCCTATAATTAGAGCTACGTGTTGATATCCAAAAATTATTGGTAATGAGGCGGAAGATGGGAATACTGCACCCGTTTGATGAAATTCAATTACTTGATTCATTTTAATAAAAAGGGATCCTGACCCGATTCCAATAATGATCCCTAATATTAAGGCACTTAGATATGTTATAAAAAACTCAACAAAGTTGATTCGTTTGATTATCTTTTTCTTCATACCTCTCCCAATTAATCGTTTATCCGAGATATTGTTACTTTTCAATAATAATAAAGCCATAATACTTACCTCTAAAACAACAAAGAAGCCGATAATGATGAAATCATAGTAGAAGATCCCATAAAAGCCACTTTCACCAAAATTCATGGATAAATCATCTCGAGAAATCGCATTCCAATCCAAATTATAGAAGCTCATAGCAGGATATTCACAATAGGATTGAGCATAGGCGTTGAATATTTGGGATATTTCATTTTGTTGATCTACACTATGATAATTTTCCAAATTTAATAGCGAAAAATATTTTTCTCCATAGATATAATTTTCGGGTTGTACAATTTCATTGAAATCAATAAAAAGTCCATTGATTGTTTCCCCTTGAATGCTGGTATACACCCCGGGGAGAAGATCTAAAACACCGATTATTTCTACTTGGAAATTTAGAGAAATTTGGGATTCGTCTTGAGGTAAAAGATAAGTATACGAAAGTTCGAAAAGATCTCCCACCCGTAGTGATGAGAACTCTGTGAAGGCCGATGTTACAATCACTCCTGTAATATTGGTATTGTGTGTGTTAAATTCATGCATTTTATCAAAGATCCGATAAAAATTCGGTGTTGGAGGTACGCGATCTCGTGTTTCCAACATCTCAATATAGTTTTCAGAAGGCACCGTGTATACTGAAGCATCTTGACTCACTACACCGAGGGGTGTTGTCCGGACCAAGTGACAATCTGGATTTAGATACACAAAAACACTCTGCTCTACTAATGTAGTATTCTCGGCATCAGTCAAATTCTGCAGGTTTTGGTTAAATTCTAAGATATCAGCGTGGGATTTAACAAGAGGATTTTGTAAATGAAGTTTCGCATCGGTTCCAGTTTTCATTGAATCGGCGAGATATTGATACGAGTTGGTGGATTGATAAATTATATTGAGGGAAATATCTTGGTAAAGATTTTCTTTCTGAAGAGTTGTTAAATCTTTCATTGACGTCACCGTTGTATCAAATTCTGTAAAACTCATATCACTACGTTGAATCTCATTTTTTGGTGTTGAAGTGTCTAAACCAATATATAATGAAATTAATATAAAAATTAAAAATGCTGTGAGAAAAATTCTAATCAATCTCATAATTTCACTCGTTGTATGCGGGTCTTAAAACTCTTTTTTAAACATCTTCTGCAAGTATCTCTATCTTTTTTTTCA
>JABCSI010000136.1 GCA_018238965.1 Promethearchaeota archaeon | reverse complement strand
TTATTCTGCATCACATCCAATTGATCTCGCCATAATTTTCTTTGATGGGAGCTGGCTTCCGCCCAGATCCGGGGTAAATTAAATACACGTATGGGAATTAAATTTCTCCATGGGAGGGACTCATAAACGAGATTTCCATAAGTTAAGATGAGATCGGGTTTCAATACTCTTATTTCATGCTTCAAATGATTAGTATAACAATTTTTAATTAGAAATTTCTTATCTGACAATTTAAGTTTCATAATCGACTTTTGGGTTTGACATTTTACCATTGTGGTATAATAAATATAGTCAAAGATTTCATATTTTTCAATGTTTAAAACCTTTGAAACGGCCTCGGGAAAATCCTTATGAAAGGAGTAGCGAAGTTGATTATCTTGAAGATACACGCCTTTTTGAAACACTTCTTCGGACAATTCTAAATGTTTAAAAACCATTTCTTCTGCTTCTTCTTGGGTAATTCTACCCGTTGATTGGTGAATTTTATTATATTCTCTTATTTCTGACTCTAAAATTTTCCCTGGGTTTAATCCAATAACTAAAATTTTCTTAGGTGGTTGATAATATCCAAAAAAATCTCGAGGAACTAAACACTCTTCATGATTAGGATAATTCATCGCAAAATGATTGTTACAATCAAAATTCGAACATTTAAACACATTAGAATAGATTTTAAGTAATTCTTGACCTATTCCAAATCTTTGATGATCCAATCCAACTTTCACCTAATGACTTCTTAATGATACACTGAGTTGAAATATTTAACATTTTTCATTTTTCCAATTCCTTCCCCTTTTTAATTTTTTCTATGCAAATTGTTTTGAATAGTTATTCGAATCCGAAAAATGAATACTATAAAGGAAAACGGATGATGGTATCATTATCTCAATAAATCCTTCATATATTTTATCCAGATCAAATATTTTATGATTAAAAAGGGTAAATAATAGTTGGGAAAAATTTACTAAAACTTGATCATTCAAACATTGAAGACTTAATATTCAAGAAATTCGCCACACTCAAGATTCTTATAAAAAGAAAAGATAAAATTAAGATAGCGAGTCTTGAATTAAATGAAAAATTGGTAACCTAAACCCGCTTCCTAAAAAAGTGCAAGATGGCGCTGTATCATCTTAAATCAAGATACAGATGGCCGCCTAGGTAGAGTTACTTTTTTCACAATCTCGCTACTGTGGTAAGATTTCAGCAAAAACATAACTGGAAGATGATCATTGAAGCGGGGATGAATGGGAAAAAGAAAGGATCTGGGATGTGGAAAAAACAAACTCTTAACTGGTATAATCATTTGGGTAGTAAATAACAATCTCTTACTTCTATAGGAATTAAGAGCCATTTTCCGTTGTAAATGTGCCCTTTCGGGCTTGACAAATCTGGTGAACAGAAATGATCAAGTTTTAAACAACGGTAGAGAGAAATCTTATGTAAGTACATACAGAGTTACCGAAAGTTTTACGAGAATCTGAAAAAGATGGAATGTAATTGTCTAAAATTAATCTCACGAAAATGGGCACTACCCCTGTTCCAGATATGATTCCGCAACTCAGATGTTAGGTGAAATAACAAACGAAGATGATCTAAATGTTTCGGTCTGTGCAGATGTTCTTTATGAGACACATCAGGAAGGCACTTACGCTACAAAATACAGCAATATCTTCGATCCGGTCAATCTTGATATCTGTTTCAATTACGGAGATAATTTTTGCAATTGTGATAAATATAACCTATTGGAGAAACTAACGGAAGCCGATGCCCTTGAGGAAAATTCTCGATTTTTTGGGATTACGGGAACCGATGGGTTTATTTCCGTAAATACTGTAAAAATTGAGATCATATCCAGTACAAGCAATTCTGACACGGCTCTCGGAGTGATTCTGGTAATTATCGGAGTGCTTAGTATCCCCATGGGAATATTCATACGATCGAAAATCCGAAAGATGAATAGAATGCCAGTTAGCGGATTTCTTTAGATGAATTTGTTATCTCCCTAGGTATAAATGAAGATTTTTAGGAATGGTTGGACTTTCTTATTGTGGAGCCAAATTCATGTCGGAATTATTACAATTCATTCGTGCCTCTAATCAAATTTCGCATCTTTTACTGGAAGATAACGAAGATTCACTTCAAAAAACACTCCAAATTTTAACGGAGGCATCCCAAGTATCGCGAGCGTATGTTTTTGAGATAAACTATGAAACAAAAACAATAAGTAATACAAGAGAATATGTCTCCCCTGATGAATTAAAATCACCCTCAAATCCCCAAGGGATAGAATCGGAACTCCCGAATTTACAAAACGTTCCCATTGATATTTTTCCTGATTGGATGAATATTTTATATCAGAATAACCTGATTATAGTTAATAATATCGACACGTGCGATTTTTTGCCTCAAACGAAACCAATTTTGCTCGAGCAAAAGATAAAAGCACTAATCGTAGCCCCACTTTATTTTGATGAAGAATTAAAGGGATTTGTGGGGTTTGATGAGTGTAAAGACCCCCGTAAATGGACACCTCAAGAAATTGAATTTTTGGGGAGTAATGTGGAGAATATAGCAAATTATATGAAGACAAAAAGCCTGCAATTTGTCCTCCAGAAATATAAAAATTTGGTTGATTATGCTCCTATGGGAATTTTTATTTCATCCTCAACGGGAAAAGTACTGGAAATCAATGAAGAGGCAGTGCGAATACTGGGAGCAAGTTCCAAAGAAGAGGTGATGAAAAACTACGCGGAGCTCGCCCGTGATTTGTATGTAAATCCCCAAGATCGAACAAAATTTCTTAAAGAAATTGTTAAAACCGGGAAGATCAGAAATCATATATTTCTAGCTAAAAACATAAATAATCAGACGATGTGGATAAATTCTACTGTAAAAATTCGAGAAAAATTGCCAGATGGCACATTAATATTTGACGGGTTTATATCCGACATATCCACCCAAAAAAGGGCGGAAAAAATTATTTTAGAGCAAGAACGGCTGAGTGCAATTGGGGAATTCGCGTCGAGTGTTGCCCATGATTTCAATAATACATTACAAGGGATTATTGGGAATATCGAATTGGCTTTCATGGAATCAACTGAAGATTCAGCGATTATGGAATATTTGGATACCATGAAAAAGCTTTCCTTAGATGCAGCATCACGAATTCTTCAATTACAGCGATTTGCCGGAAAGCATACTACCCCTTCAGATCACCAAAAAATTGATTTCAATGAAGTAATAGAAGATGCCATTGTTCAAACTCGCCATCTCTGGAAAGATTTTGCGCTTAAAGATGGAAATCTGATCAATATAGAGCGTAATCTGGAATCAAATGTGGCAATATTAGGTAATGCAGGGGAATTGCGCAGTGCTTTATTTAATATTATCAAGAACGGGGTGCAGGCAATGCCAAAAGGGGGTACCATCACTTTTCAATCATTTTCTACTGATGATCAAGTACATTTGCTGATTACTGATACCGGAATTGGTATGAGTGACGAGGTAAAAACCAGGATCTTTCAACCCTTTTATACCACGAAAGGGTTTTCGCAAGGTAAGGGTTTAGGCATGAGCGGAGTTTATAGTACTATTCAGGAACACAACGGAACTATTCGAATCAAAGATTCTCAGCCAGGAAAAGGAACTTCTATTGAAATTATTCTTAGAAAATCTCAATTCGACTCTGAAAACCCACAAATAAAACTTGATTCAAGCCCACAAGCTCGAATACTCTGGGTCGATGATGAAGAAATGATTCGGGATTATGCTGTGAATATCCTCAATAAATTTCAGCACATCATTAACGTTGCACAATCGGGAGAAGATGCATTGACTTATCTGGGGCAAAATGAATATGATTTGTTAATCACCGATATTGGTATGCCCGGAATGAACGGGTGGGAATTAGCGCTAAAGTGTAAGGATTTATACCCTAAAATGCACATTGCGGTGATTACGGGCTGGGGAAATGAAATTACACAAGAGGAAATGGAAAAACATCAGTTGAAACACATCCTTTCCAAACCAGTCCAAATTGAACAGCTTCTGGATCTAATTACGAAGATTATGCAGAAGAAATATTGATAATTGTTGGTAAGAGTATGAGTAAGAGTAAGAATATTGATAAGAGCAACTCACTTCTACATTACTATGGAATCCTTAAGTGAAGAAGAACAATTTATTCTGAAACAGATCAAAGATCACGGGGAAAACAGCTCCAAGATCCCCTATAAAGCCCTCCAAAATTTGTGTGCTGATGAATTCGAGGGTGTACGCCTAATTTTGAAGAAAATGAAAGGTAAAGACCTGCTAACCTACGAAGGAATGATTCCCGGATACGACGCGGTCATTGAATTAACAAAATAGCAAAAAAGTTGGAAAAAAGTTAATTGATTACAGATCCGCTTTATCTGGAGGGCAATCGTATTTATCGCGCACTTTGCAATCATCTCTGCTGCTGGATCCTTCACAATCGGCACATTCTACATCGCGGAGCATATCGAGAATATCATCGCCGCTGCGGGCAACAACTCCAGAATCATCAGATAACATGGAATCCTCCATTTCGTCTAAATCTTCCTCAATGAATTCGGGTCCGTCGTCATCCTCGTCTTCGTCCTTAATTTTCTTCGCCTTAGGAACGGATTTTTTCTTGGCCATATTGATTTAAATTAATGGCAAAAAAAAAACTTTTCCCTTCGGCTCGGAAATTCGGGGACGGTGCTTAGGGGGGAAATTTCATAAAGATCGCGGAGGGTAATTTTTATGGAGATTTTCATAGTATTGCATTTTTATAGCACTAAAGGTTAGTATAATTTTATCTTTTTTATCTCTGCAATGATATGCCAATACTCGAAGGGAATCCCATGGAAAACGTCGGTTTTGATAATGAAAAATACCTTGAGGAACAATCTGCTGCTATTTTAAAGCGAGCGGAACGATTTGGGAATAAATTATATCTGGAATTTGGGGGAAAGTTATCAAATGATCTCCATGCAGCGCGTGTCCTACCAGGTTTTGACCCGAATGTCAAGATCAAATTGCTCCAAAAACTACGAGACACAAGTGAAATCATTATTTGCATTTTCAGCGAAGATATTGAGCGCAAAAAAATGCGCCAGGATTTCGGATTAGCCTACGAAACCCAAATTCTACGCGATATAGATGATCTCCACGAATATGGGCTCTTGGTTAGGGGAGTTGTAATAACACGATACAAAGATCAACCCAGTGTCAATATTTGGAAAACAAAATTGGAGCGCAGGGGGATAAAGGTATTTATCCATCGTCCCATTCCCGGATATCCCAACGATGTGAATCTTATTGTGAGTGAAGAAGGATATGGAAAAAACGAATTTATTCCAACTGAACGCCCGATAGTAGTAGTGACGGCCCCTGGAGGAGGATCAGGAAAATTAGGCACTTGTTTATCTCAAGTCTATCATGAGAATAAGCGGGGGGTTGCGGCAGGTTATGCAAAGTTTGAAACCTTTCCAATTTGGAATTTCCCACTAAGCCATCCTGTGAATATCGCCTATGAAGCATCTACAGCAGATTTGGGGGATATTAATGAAGTGGATCCTTTTCATCTAGAACAACATCAGCAAACAGCCATAAATTACAATCGTGATATTGAAATATTTCCCGTTGTCAAAAAAATACTCACCAAAATCATGGGAACAAAAGACGTCTACCAATCTCCGACCGACATGGGGGTAAATCGGGCGGGCTTTGCAATTATTAATGATAAACTATGCCAACAAGCGGCGGTTCAGGAAGTTATTCGGAGATTCTATAAATATTCTTGTGAATACATAAGCGGAAACACCAATGAGAAAACCATCGACAGGGTGGAAAAATTGATGCATGGAAAGTTGGATGTAACTCCTCTCGATCGTATCGTAGTGAATCCTGCCCGGGAAGCAGCCAAACGTGCAGAAATAAAGAAAAAGGGGCACGACGGAATATTTGTTGGAGCATCCATCGAATTACCAAATGGAGATATAGTCTCCGGCAGTAATTCCGCCCTATTGCACGCCGCCTCTGCATTAATTCTGAATGCAATTAAAATTTTGGCAGATATCCCGGAAAAAATTGATCTAATCTCACATCACGTGCTAGATTCCATCCGAAAAATGAAAACAAATATTCTAAATGCAAAAGAAGTCAGTTTAGATTTACAGGAGACTTTGATCGCACTCAGTATTAGTGCAACCACAAACCCAACGGCAGAGTTAGCGATGGAACAATTAATCAAATTACCATTTTGTGAAGTTCACATGACGCATATGCCATCATTGGGAGATGACGTTGGTCTACGTCGATTGGGTGTTAATCTAACATGCGACCCCCAATTTGCGAGCAAAAGTTTATTCATCAGATAATCTATGATCGAAAATTTTGAAGACAAAATTCTACCATCCTATCCTATTCATCGGTTGGAAGTCTCCCACTTAAGCTTATTTCACTCATATAATGCGCCACCAAACTAAAATCATTATTTATATAGTAGTTTTAGCTTTATTTACATAATATGGAAGATCCAGATCCTGATCCCTTAGATAAAATTAAACTCTTAAAACTTAGCGAAGCGGAGGAAAAGGCACGAAGTGAAGCCAGAGAGCGTCGTAAAAAAGAATTAGAGAAAATTGAAAAAAGATTGAAGCAGGATCAAATGAATACGGAATTTACAACGGGTTTTGATACGATTATTTCACCAAGTGCCATAATTGATTATTCGGCGAAAATTACCATAGGAAACAATTGCCTAATATCGCACAGGACTGTGATTCATACCCACAAACATCCCCTTTATATGAAAAGAGAATTTGATGAAAGAGCCGAAACGGTAGAAACTTTGCACCCTTTGGTTATAGAGGACAATGTTGCGATATTTTCCGATTGTTTAATAATGCCCTCCGTTGAAATAATACATAAAAGTTGTGTTATATTGTCCGGTTCTGTATTGACGAAGAGCACAACCGCACCATTCCAGATTTGGGGCAGAAATCCGGCAAAATTCATAAAATTAAAAGACAATTAGGAAAAAAAATTTATCCATTAAATTATTTAATTCATTTTACATCCAAATGCATAACCGTTTGACTGCGATCTTCTCCAGCAGCGTATCCCCTCTTTTTCTTAAAGGTTTGGCGTAGTGACTGGAATACCAAATCCAGCGGGATATTCTGGGGACAGTTGGTAGTGCATCGACCGCATTCAACACAAGTATCGCCGACGTGGGTAAACCTGGTTGTCAGAAAGGTCATTTTATCCATGGTTTTAGCCTTCACCTGCGCTTTCAGACTACATACGGCACAGAAACAGACCGGGCAAGAATTCACACAGATCCCGCAGGCAGTGCATTTGATTAAAAATGAAAAGCGATCCTCATTGGTCATGAAAGCTTCCAGATCGGCTTCACGCTTGATTGCGCATTTATCGATCACAGCTGTGGCCACTGCATCATATTTTTCAGCCAGTTTGCTTTCAATTTGTTTGGAATCCCATTGGAGAGCCTTGACAATTTTTTCAGCACGGGGAGATTGGGGAGTGATAATAAATTCATCGGAATCCTCGGGGAGACCGTAGGTTCCAAGAAGGAAATCCGCCAAAGGATGACTTTTTTCCACACACCGGGAACAATTGCTTGCAATATTAAATGAATCAGATAATAGTTCCTTTTTCAAGGTACCATCGGCGAATTTCAGAATAAATTCCGTTTGGGTGAGTCGCTCCGAAACCACGGTAGTTTCATCAATGGCTTCAGCCTTGAACCATTTTTTTAATGTTTTATTTGGAATATAACCCATGTCATGGAGTCCTATGAGGAACAAGTTGTCCCATTCCAATTGGAGTTTTTTATCCAATTCTACCATGGCTCTGATGTCGCATGCCCGTCCAATGACTGCCACTTTGGTGTCGAGGGCTTTTTTGGAATGTAAAATAGTATTGGAAGCTGAATCTTGGCGAGTATATCCATAGGTAAGCAGTTGGCTGAGAGGAAAATTTGCCAATGCCTCTGGATCACTTGTAAATTCGGGTACAACAGCAAACCGATTGCGTTTTTCCGTACCGGAGAGTACTTCAGTTGCGTACTTTTCCGTTAATAAATGAGAGAGCAACATAGTGAAGTCGGTCTTGGTGATTTTATAACGCATCATTATATGCTAAATAGCGAAACATTCAATAAAATACTTTTTTTTTACTTCGTTATTTGGCATGCCTAATGAAAAAGCAGACAATTGAGAATGGACCAGAAATAAAAAAATATCTTAAAAAAATATGGAAGATCGAATCCAAAGTTTAGATTAAGATCTTGGTTGAAAGCCCACATCCCAACGATAAACCGAATTGCCTTCTTTATCCTTACCGGTTTCTGTTTTGAGATAAGTTACTTCCACTTTCATCCCGATGTGATATGTATCGGGATTAGTTTCTTCAATCCCCACCAATTGACCGGAAATCGAGGGCCCTTCTTCCATTTGCACCACAGCAAAGACATAAGGGGTTTTGCGCCCGTAGCCTTTATCGGTCATTACCTTAGCACCGACATAGACCGCCGTGAAAGTTTTCAGTTCTCCCTTTCCCGAAAGTTCTTTCCATTGGGATTCGCTCAAACATTTTGAACATAAACGCCTGGGAGGTAAATCTATGGTATTGCATTTTGGGCAATGGGAGCCCATCAATTTCTTTTCTGCCAGATAATTGAAATATTGGTTCACAGTAATGATTTCTGTTGTCATCTCATAGCCCTCCTATAGTTTCTCCTTGGTCAAGAGACTTACCACTGCGGTAGCCCCCGAACCACCCAAATTATGTGCCATACCTACCTTGAGTTCTTTCTTAACTTGGCGTTCCCCTTCAGCGTATCCACGCATCTGCTTGAACACCTCAACTAATTGTCCAGTTCCGGTTGCACCCACAGGGTGACCTTTAGTTTTCAACCCTCCACTGGTATTTACGGGATGTAAACCGGTACGTTTGGTTTCTCCACGTTCGATGGCTTTTGCAGCTTCACCTGGAGCGTAAAATCCGAGATCTTCGAGCGCTACCAATTCTGCTATGGTGAAACAATCGTGTACTTCCACAATATCAACGTCCTTTGGACCTAATCCGCTCATATCATAGACTTGCTTTGCGGCTGCCTTTGTGGCTTGGAAGGAAGTCAATAATCCGTCCTTACGATCATGTAAGCTGAGTGAAGCACTACCTTGGCCGATTCCACTAATCCATAAGGGATTATCGGTAAATTCATAGGCTTTTTCTTCGGAAGCTAAGAATAGAATGGCGGCACCATCGGTTATCAGACTGCAATCGTATAAGCGTAATGGGGAGGCGATCATTGGATTTTTGGACGATTCCAGGAATTCGAATTCGTCTTTCCACGTAGGTTCGGGTTGTCCCCTCTTAATTGCCCGCTGCTTATATTTTTCCATCACTTCGGGAATTGTGCTTTGCACCTGGGCGAAGGGATTGTGTTTTCCGTTTTCGTAATTTTTAATGGCGATGTGCATTAAATCCCGGGGTGTGGTGCCATGTTTGTGAAAATGAGCGGTAGCAACCGAAGCATAGAGTCCAGGAAACGTGGCCCCTGCAAAATATTCATAGGTTGTGTCAGCTGCAGCAGCAAGTGCTCCGGTAACACCTTCAGTATTCAATTCATGCATCTGTTCAACACCTCCAACACATACCACGTCGTTTACACCCGATGCAATGCTCATCACACCTTGCCGAAAGGCAATTCCCGAGCTGGCACACGCGCCCTCAAAGCGGGAGGCAGGTTTTGGATTCAATCCGATTAAATCTGCCATCAAAGGTGCCAAATGTCCTTGGTGATTAAATAAATCAGCTGTAAAATTTCCCAGAAACAGTTCGTCAATTTGATGCGGTCCAATACCATGATCGGTGAGTTTTAAGGCTTCCAACCACGCTTCTTGCCAAAGATCAATGCCCCGAAGGGCAGGATAATGCGCACCAAAGCGTGACATTCCAGCGCCGACAAGAGCAACGCGTTTTGCGAGTTTTCCCATAATATAATATCTCCTGTAAAAATAGGGGATTGTAATAATCCGTAGGGAAATTAATACGGTGTGATATAAAATCTCTTTCGGAACTCTTCATTGATCCCAAAAATCTCTTCATTGATCCCAAAAATCTCTTCATTGATCCCAATAAAAACTTTTAAAGAGATTGCAAATTTTTTACAAACTATAGACTTTTTATGGGGTAGCGGCAAATTTTATGTCGAGTCCCCCTTTTAGAAGGAATGAGTTAAAGATGCAATGGAATTTTACAAATAAAGTGGCATTGGTGACTGGCGGAGCCTCGGGAATTGG
>JABCSI010000135.1 GCA_018238965.1 Promethearchaeota archaeon | reverse complement strand
GAATGCATATCCAATGCCCCTTTGACTCTCATGAAATTTCGTAGGAGAATTGGGAGAGGGATTTAGTATCGGATCATTCCACAGAATCTGTTGAGTTACCAGGTCCATATCGTCGATCCACACATGTCGATTGTTAAAAGGATAAGTAAACAAATTGGGAACTTCATAATTCCCCGTTTCTGAATTAACCAATATAGGTATTCCTCCATGAAGGCAGAGAAAACTTCCTTGATCGCAGTGATTTATGGCAATTAGGGGGAGATCCTTAAACATATTGCAAAATGATGCGAACAACATTTCAGAAAAGTATTTATTGACCCTTTGGCCAAATCCATATTCTGCTGCGATGGATATTTCTTCGTGATTCCCGCGCAATATCAGCACATTTCTTTGGTATTTTAAATTGAAAGCCATGATATAGAGAAGATTATGCAGATCCCATTTTCCCCGATCCACAATATTTCCTAAAAAAATAATTTTCACATTATACCCATCTTCAATTCCTTTCTCTAACTCTCCCACAAAAAATTGAATCAATTTTACCACATCAGAAAAAGATCCGTATGTATCTCCTACTAAAAAGAATTTTGTAGGCGGAATTTGCCTGGATTTTCTGGATTTATGGGAAAATTGGATTATTGGTACCGGAAAGGCGAAAGGGTAAACACTTTCCAAATAAAATGTTTGAAATTTCCGAATTAGAAGATTTATTTTCAATTCTGCAGCAGAATCGCCATAATATCTCCCTTCTTCGGGAAGATTTGTTTCTGAAAATTGGGAATAAAATTGCCAAACCTCATCGACAATCGATTCTTCGCCATCTTCCCCTAATATTCGACTTCTTCCATGTGAATCATCATCTATTGCCTTATTATTGATAGAATCAGGCATTGGCCAAGGTGAAGTTATATTTTCATGTCCCCTCTTTCGAGCGCGTCCCTTATATTCATATAGTTCGAAAGAATTATTTTTATCCATAATATTTTTTAGGCTCCTGAGAATTATTGTTGGGATTGCATATGGTTGGGATTGTAAATGGTTTCATTTCGTCCTCGAATGGAATAAGTACTGGTAGTTGAAAAACGCATTTGAATCGCTTTTTTTTAAATAGTATTAATTTAAATTGAATCAAAGGTCCCTTTATATCTTTGCTCAAGGGTAGAATTGCTTGTTTGTTATGGAATTTAGGAGATAGGGGATGCATGGCAATAATTACTTACAAATCTTCAAAGAAAAATATCATTTTCAACAGAAAAAAAATCAATAATTAAGGCTTAAAATTTATTCTTCAAAATATCGAATTTTAGATTTGCAAAAGATGGACTCAGACTTTCTGATCAAAGAATCATTTATAGAATTTTATCGAATTTTCTATTCTAATGATATTTCTCTTGAAATGACGCTCATTGCCATGTAAACTAGTGAATTATATTTTTGGGCCACATCATCATCTATATTGGGCGAAAGAACTCTATTCGGTTCTATCGTGTTATAAATATCCATTGCGGGAGAAAACATTAAACATGTTACTTAGTTATTGGATTCATCAAAAATCATGTCTGAAATCAGGTTAATAGGGATATAGTCCCGGGATTACCTTACTAAATCTGCATCATTTTCACTGTGAAATACATATTTTTTGCCCTAAACCGAATATTTTCCCTTTAAACTGAATATTTTTCATTTAGGCATCTCTCCCTTTTTTATATTGAGACCATTCCATTAGACCAAATACCTCTTGTCAACCTAGACCTAAAGATTTAAAGGAAGACAAAATCAATCGATTATTATAGTGGACCTTAGGTGTAACGCCTAAAGTGTTCAAATCAACTTTGGAGAACCTATCATATGCTCGGTGGAAAAGGTCGTTCGCTCATCATCTTGTCTGCATTTTTAATATCGGCTGGATTAAGTTTCCGGAATCATTTTCTTATACTATGTGGTTCATTCTTTCTTTTTGCCACGCTCATCTCAATGCCTGCCTTCGAGAGTTCCATGAACATCGAAGAATTAAAGGTTACTCGGGAAATGAACAACAAACGGGTCTTTCGGGATGATTTTATGCACATTAAGGTCAAAATTGAGAATACGGGCGGCACCAGTTTCGATTTCCTGGATATCTTTGATAATTTCCCGACCGAAGCTTTCCGATTGGTGACAGGCGAAAACTATATCAGCACACGGGTTGATGCCAAGAATACCGTTCAATTTTCATACATTTTGACTCCCCGGGTAAGGGGTGAGTTTGAAATCGGCCCTCTGGAAATTACGGTGCGGGATCGACTCGGATTCAGTGCTGTGGAAAAAATTGTTCCCTACTCCCTAACCGATGTTATTATTTACCCCCCCTATGAAGAGATTCGAGCCTTGGAACTTTTGGGTGCACAGCGCGCAATGGCTATGTCCTTCGGTATCCATCAGACTAAAATGAAAGGAACTGGGACCGATTTTCGATCACTGCGCCAGTATGTTCCCGGAGATCAATATCGCCTTATAGACTGGAAAGCCAGTATGCGACTCTCGAAATTGATTGTGCGCGAGTATGAGAGCGAGCGAAACGTATCTACCGTTATTCTTATTGATTCCAGCGAATCGATGGCCGGTGGAGCCACCGATGCAACAAAATTTGAGTATTCTATTAAATCTGCCATGCTTTTGGCAAAGCTGGCCATGGAGCAGAAGGATAAAGTGGGAATCTGCACCTTTTCAGACCGTGAACATTTTCGCTGGCTGCCCCCCACGACAAAGCGGACCCATTTCTTTGACGTTATCACGTTTCTGGGCGAAATCTCACCTAGAGGACATAAAGAAATATTTTGGAGCATGGAAGAATTCTCTCGCATGTGGACAAAGCGGTCCCTTGTCTTCCTCGTAACGGATTTGGAGGTGGCGGGTGTTGATATACTTGCTGCCATTAGGAAACTGAAGACCTATGGCCATGCTGTGGTCGTTATTGCACCCTTCAGTCCATGGTTTGAAATCCACGAGTTGGAATTGAAGCGCTCCGATAAGGCCTTGGCGGAAGCGATTTCCGAGGAAATGATGCTGCATGTATTGCAGGTGCGTAAGGATTGTAGAAAGCTGGCTGCACCGGTAATCTCAGTTGCACCGGACGATATGTTTGAAGTTATTATAAACCAGTACCAGTATGCAAAACAGAAAGGGAAAGCTGATTAATCATGGCAAAACAAAATTATCTCTTGATTACATTGCGTGTAACGTCCATTGTATTGTTGGCGTTATTGTTGGCAGAATTGGGGCAGATTTATAATCCCGAAATCTATAATATCATCAACATTTTTAGCATCATCGGCACTTTACGGGATATATTTGCCTTCTTGGTTTATATTTTGTTAATTGGTATCTTTATCGGTCTTTACAGCTTAACTGGTTTGATTGTTGGACTACTTGGAGGAGAAGTTAACTTTTTTGCCCTAGCTGGCGATAATATTTTCTTCAACTTAGTTGGACGGTGGTTTAAATTCACCTTCATAGATGATACCATTGCAACAACTACCCCCACCTTCGAAGTTGCACTTCAGGGACTAAGAGATTTGGTTTTAGATGCCACCCAGGATCTTTATATGGTCGGTTTACAGCTCCTTGTAATCATTATGTTTTATCAAGCTCTCCGTGGAGCCTTTATGAGTGATCCCGGTGCCAGCCTTAAAGTCATCCTATATTTGAACGCAATTATCATAATTCCCATGTTTTTTCTGCAAATCGTTGTAATATTGGAAATGTTTGGGATTTCCCCCCTTCAATTACCGTTGTGGTTCCAAGACATCGTTTTTCATGATTTACTCTACGAAGGGATATTTGTGGATATCTCTGAGCTAACTTTGTGGGATTACCTTCAAACTGATATCTTTTTGGTGGCCCTGCTCGAATTTGTTTTTCTGGAATTTGTGTTTCAATTGGCCTATGTTGACAAAGTCACCCGTCCTTCCATTGAACGGGAACAACGATTGAATCATCAAATAGAAGTAATGCATACAGAAGCAGTAAAGGCAATTGCTCGAATAAAGGCAATAGAGGAACGAAAACGGGAACTTAAATTGGAAGCGCGGGCAAATTTGACCGAAGATGAACGGGAGGCGCAGAAGAAAGAGCGAGAACGTTTATCATTACAATCTCTCATGTCTGAAGCTGGTGGCCAAACAGGGTTTTCCTATGTTGCTGATCTTATTAGGAAGAAAAAGGAAGAAAAGCGTGAAGCCAAAATGATGAATGCTATGCGGGATACCCGGAAAATCGCCAACTTTCTGGATAAATTGTTTAAACAAGATCCCCAGGCCAGAGATTCACTTACGGCATCATCTTCGGCACCACGCGCTTCTCGGCTGGTGTTTTCGACAATTATCAACATGTTTATTCGAATCCTCGTGATTATTGCAATGGCGTGGGCATGCGTGCATCCCTATCAATTCTTTGAATTAATTAGGGCTCCGGATGCGATTTTAAAAAGTGTGGAATTGCAAATTTACGAAGGGAGCTGGTCTATTATTATTCCTTTGGTTTTGATTATTCCGTTGATTTCCTATGTCATCAAAATCACCAAGCATACCAAATTGGAGGAGATGCTTCGCTTGGAGGAAATCCGTCGTGCGGGCATAACCGAAGAGGAATACGATGCCATGATAGCGGCCAGGGAACAAGGTGTCTCTGCCGAGGATATTCAGATGCAGCGCGATCAAGATGCAATGGATCATCAGGCCCAAAGGGCCTCCACCTAATCCACAATCAAATTTTTTCCTATTTATTTTCCTATCTATTTTAGTATTAATTTATCGATTTATTATCTATTTCTTTATCTTTATATCTATAATTCATTATTCCAAGGCCCCACTAGCCCCATTAAGTGAAGAAGGAGGATTATTTTGTAATTGGCGGTATATTTCCAAGATTTCTTCGACTTCTCCGTGGCATCGATCAGCAATTGCTTCATAATTTCCTTGATCGTATTGTTTCCAAACTGTATGGCCCGGAGGTTTAGCCATGCCTTTTTTTAGCACTCTTTGGGCCACTTCCCGTTGGGTTTTCGGATAAAGTACCTTCTCCTGAGGGAACAGGAAACTGGCTGTGTTACTCAGATCAATAACCTTAGTGGTAAGGAACGTGCGAAATAAGGCATCGGAAGGGGCAAAATCGTACCGAGAACTCCGAATAAACAAAGTTGGAAGGTCGATGCGCGCGATGGCAAAACCGCAAGTGATTACATCGCGAATGCGTTTTTGGAGGATAATTGTTTCACCCTCCCTCTTGTGAATATCCTTCTTATCTTTACTATATTGGTCCCAGTGGAGGGAAAAATAGCGGTAAATTTCATGGAGAAGCGCTCTTTCGGACTCAAAATTCCACAACCACAAACTCTGCCGATCTACTATGGATTTACAATGGATATCGGTGGAAATAAATTCCCCGCCCAGAAGAAAATGCCCGGTGCTGCACGGATTAAATTTGAAGGATCCTTGTCGATTTAAACCGTTCGAACGATGGCGATCTTTGGAAGGAACGTAAAACTCTAAGTCAAAGAAAATCATGATGTGGGGCAGTCTCCAATCTCAATAACATCCCTTCCTATAAAAAATCCCTTCAACAGCTTTTCCAATGGAAATTATTCATAAGGAATTCCATAAAAATTTGATACTATGGTCGGCATGAGTTGAATTTTTAGGTCATCGAATACATTTTTAATTATATGGCGATTTTGCATGAAGTTTGGATCATTGATTCATCGGGAATACTTCTAATTTACATTCATGATCCCAATTTGAAGCAAAAAATCAAAATTGATCCACAGCTTTTCTCCGGAATTTTCGGGGCTTTGAATATGCTCTCGAATAAAGCGATGGATGCCATAATTATGAACGATTCAAAATTACTCATCCTCCCAGGGAAACCCGAAGATAAATTTCACGTTATAGGAAGGGCGAACAAAAAAACGAGGGATAAGAAAATTCTTTCTGTATTGGAACGTATTTATAAGGATTTCAGCGATGAATGGGGAGACCAAATCGATAATTGGATCGGAAATGCGGATGAATTTGATTCCATTCGTGAACATATCGAAAAGACGTATTTTTAGTTTAGTTAGCTGAGTTCCGCTTCTATCTTCCTTTTCCTACGCTTCCCTTTTCTTTCTTAAATTCCTGCGATTTACCCCTTTTCCTTTCTTTAATTTAATCTTAATCCTTTCCTTCCCTTTCTCCATCTGTTCATTCTTCAGGCATTCCATCTTCTACTATCCCATCTTCCTTATCCATTTGAGCCAAAAGATCCAGCATTTCTTTTAAAACACCTGCATCGGGTAAAACCGGAGGGGTTGGCAATGTGATGGTCTCATCCATTAACCGTGCGGGAAGGCGATACTCCCTTTTCAGAAGATTGTAAAAGATCTGCAATAGGGAATCCAAATGCAGAACGTCCTCGATGTTGTAGGCCACAAGGGTATCAAGGTATTTCTGCTCATGGGTTTCCAGATAACGATTCCACAGAACTATCGCCAGCTTGCCCGTAATTCCAGTTAAATCTTCGCGCGAAAGATTGAATCGAACTTCGAGATCTTTTAGGCCGCCGTGAAGATGGAGGCGGCGGCTGAGTTGGAAAAGATCGAAGTGAATGTGATCGATGTGGATGCCGAAGGCTTTATTGAGAAACGGCAAATCACCTTTTTCACCATCGAAGGTGCAAATTGCATCAAATTCGTTCAAAAATGGAACAAAATCAGGAAGATCCACTCCCCTTATGAAATAGCGAATTTCATTACCAGTATAACAGGCGATAGTGGTAATTACATCCGTCTCCAGATCCAATCCCGTCATTTCGACATCCAAATATAAGATTTTACCCCAGAGATTGGGAATCATGCGCCAGTGATAACCGTCGTAAATTTGGTTTGCGATATAATCAAAATCTTGGCGCTCCAGGGCTTCTTGAAGTTTAATCACTTCCGAACGGGCGCGGGACCAAACCTTTTTGGTAAAGTGGGGATGGGTCGTGCTATGGGAGATCATTTCTTTCCATGACTTAATATGGGTGTTCCACAGTCTGGTTTCTCCCTTTTCACGAACATCCGTGAGATGAGCGAAGGTGCATTCAATCAATGATTTCTACCTCTTTTATAATTCTTAGTTGAAAAGCTATAATAGTCTTTGTTTCTGTCCATTATTCATGAAGGGTATTTCCCATAGGTTGTTGGTAGACGCAATGTTTGGAAAATTAGGGAGGTTCCTTCGGTTACTTGGGATTGATACTCTGATCGCCGATTCCGCGTGGTCGGATACCCAATTACTGGCTCAAGCCCGGGCAACTAATCGTGTCTTAATTACCCGAGATTTGGCATTTTATCAACGCACAGAGAAATTTACTCTAGAGAATACCCCTCCACCACATGAACTCGGATTATATCTCGCAGATCAGGATCTGGAAACCAATCTCACAAATATTTTTACCCATTTTGGTATTTCTCCAGAAAATTATCTATGGAATCTTCCCATCCACAATAATCCAAACAATGATTCCGGCAATATTTCAAACCCGAATATCCCTTTCTTATCTCGATGTACTGCATGTAACGCACAAGTCAAGGAAATATCCCATGATGATGCACAGACTCATGTTCCCGAAGGGACAATTAATCGTCATCAACGATATTGGCAATGTTTAAATTCAAAATGTGGCAAGGTGTATTGGCGAGGTAGCCATTGGAATGATATACACGCCATGTTAGTACGGGTGGCTAGTTTATATGTCCAAAAGCAGAAAAAGTCCTAAGAATTGAAAAAGTGCAAAAAATCCTAAAATTCCCAAAAAAATCTAAAACTTTCCAATTTCCAATTATCCTAAACTTCTTTTTTTGGAACCTGCTTTAGGGATAATTGAATTCGGTTCCTTACTTTGTCGATTCCAATAATCATCACATCGTGTACTTCCCCAACAGCTAAATGTTCACTTGGATTTTTCACGAATTGATGGGTAATCTCAGATCTGTGAATCAATCCGTTGTGCTTTATTCCTATGTCTACAAATGCGCCAAAGTCCACCACATTTCTCACAGTTCCCTTCACAATCATGCCTTCTTTCAAGTCATTAATGCTCAGAACATCTTTACGGAGAATAGGGGCATCCAACTTATCCCGTGGATCCAAATTGGGCTTTGCCAGAAGATCCAAAATAGATCTGATTTTAGCCTCCTCCAATCCCGATTCGGCTGCCATTTTCACCACATCGATTTTTTTGAGCCGGCGCCCGATGGCTTTTGTGACATTAACATCTAGGAGATCTTGAGGTGAAACTTTTATTTCTTTGAGAATGGCTGAAACAACATCGTAGGCTTCGGGATGTATAATGGTTGCATCCAAGGGATCCGTTCCCTTAAACACTTTTAAAAATCCGGCACACTGCTCGAAGGTTTTTGCACCCAATCCCTTGATTTCGTACAATTGATTCCTGGAATCGAACACGCCATTTTCCTTGCGATATTCCACGATCCGTTTTCCGAGCGCGCGGGATAACCCCGAGACATGCTCCAGAAGTTTTGAAGAGGCAGTGTTAACATCCACTCCAACGGCATTCACACAATCCTCAATTACCGCGTCCAATTGGTCCTGAAGGCGATTTTGATTAACATCGTGTTGATAGAGGCCCACTCCGATTGATTTCGGGTCTATTTTTATCAGTTCCGAGAGTGGATCCTGTAATCTACGGGCTATATTGATCGCGCCTCTCACTGTTAAATCAAGATCAGGAAATTCTTCACGTGCGACCTCGGAGGCGCTATAAACCGAAGCGCCTGCTTCACTAACAATTGCATATTCAATTGGTTTATTCTTTAAGGTGGGACTTTGGAGTAAGTCAGCGATGAATTGTTCTGTTTCACGGGAAGCTGTCCCGTTCCCTATTGCGATCGTGTGGGCTTTATACTTGGTGATGAAATTTAGAATTTTTTTTTTGGCATCTGGCACATTCATTTTGGGAGGTACAGGATAGATTACAGTATCATCCAAATAGTTCCCCTGTTGATCAACAACTGCCACTTTACAACCTGTCCGGAAACCCGGATCCATCCCAATAATTGCTCGATTTTTTAGGGGAGGTATCATCAATAAATTCCGTAAGTTGGTTGAGAACACATCAATCGCGTGCTCTTCGGCCCGATCCGTCAATTGGCGCCAGTATTCCCGCTTGATTGAACGAATAATATAGCGTTTAAATCCATTTTCGATGGCCTTGGTATAATAGGGGAGAAAGATATTGGTTTTTTCGGTTTGTTTGCCCCCGATAATCTGCTTCTTTAATTCGTGGATTATATTTTCATCTGATGTATCTATCTTAATTGAGAGAACATCCAAATTGTCTGCTCGGTTGAGGGCGAGAATTTGATGATTCTGTAGATGATTTCCCCCAAGGCTAAACTCAAAGTAGCTCTCAAAAGTATTGGCGTCGACCGCTTTTCCCTGTTCATTTCGAATTTCCGCGGTACCCTTCAGAACATCGTCATTTACTTTGCTCTTAATGGTGTTTTTGGTAAAAACTTCATTGCGGACATATTGTCGTGCTTCGGGCAAGGAGCTGGTTTCCTCGGCTATGATATCCATGGCTCCATCAAGGGCTTCTTGAATAGTTGACACTTTTTTTTCTGGATCGAGATAGGGTGTCACCTTCTCGTCTAGATTTCCAGTAACATTTCCTTCGCGCATCAAATCTGCCAAGGGTTGTAGTCCTTTCTCACGCGCCTTCGCTCCAAGTGTTTTAAATTTAACCTTGAAGGGGAGATAGAGATCTTCGACAGTTTGGAGATCCATGGCTGCCAGAACTTTGGTTTTGATTGTGAGGGTTAATTTTTTCTGTTTCTTGATGGTAACTAAAACACTAATTTTGCGCTCCTCTATTGTGGTCCACTTTTCGTAATCTTTTTTGACCGTTCGTAGAACCACTTCATCCATGTCCCCGGTAATTTCTTTTCGGTATCGGGCAATGAAGGGGACGGTATTTCCCTCTTCCATCAGTTCAATCGCTTTTGCCGCGCGTTCGTAAGATATCGTTAAATCTCCAGCAATTTGCCGATAGATTTTTTCTTGATCGATTTCTGTCGGGATATCTATTTCGGGTGGACTGGGAGTTGTGTTTTCTGAATTTTCCATCATGATATAGAAGTAAGCGGAAAAAAAAAAGATTTAGATATGGCAATGTTTTTAGCAATTAACATTGAAATTAGTTCATGAGTGAACAAAAGTCCAAAAGTCCAAGTGAGAGAAATTCCACGTGGATCCATGTTTCTTTTAATTTAAGCCATTTTATGACCAAAAGTGCCGCGGGAATGTTTTTGGCCACGATTTTCTATTTTTATGAAGCCGAAATCCTTTTACCCACCA
>JABCSI010000134.1 GCA_018238965.1 Promethearchaeota archaeon | reverse complement strand
CAACCTTGGTGGCGGTGCTGGCTGCAGGATTAATTATGGATAATATGAATCCAAAATGGGTTTGGTATATAGGGGGATTAATTGCAACGGTTGGTGTTCTGGCGTATCTTTATTTGAACAAAATAACAAATCTCCACATTGAAAAGGAAAAAAGGAATCTCCAAATTACAGATTCCATCGAAGAATTAGAATATAGTAATGTTATCGCAAACTAACTAAGACTTCTGGGTAAATGGGATGCAAAATTTTACGTTAAACCTTTAATCACCCTTTTCTAATTACTATCATATAGTTTAAAATTCAAACTATGACATAAACATAGTATTTCTTTATTCCTATCTGATTCCATTATTTCAGTGCATAGTTTCGGCCGAAATTATAGTTCGATTAAAATATCGTTAAGTTTTTTCGTTGGAAGAATCCAATGAGAGAAGTTTGGGGTCATTCTTTTCCAATTTCCTACATTCTTCAAGACGACTGGCGGCTCTTCGTAGATGGGGGATTACTATTGAACCACCCACGATAAGTGCAACATTGAACGTTTCATAAAATTCTGCATCCGTTACGCCAGCTAAAACCGCTTGAATAATGTGGTAAGTAATGCAATCGTCACACCGGAGCACCATTGACGCAACTAACCCCAGAAGTTCTTTAGTTTTAGAAGAGAGAGCACCATCGGCATATGCTTTCGTGTCTAAATTAAAAAAACGCTTAATATTAAGATTTGAGTTGGCAAGAATGGCTGCATTGGCATCTTCCCTGATCTTCTTCCAGTCTTCAACAGAATTCATCGCACCCATTCTAAATCACCCTCAGTTGTTTTTCTACTTTTTCTTTTTTTTCTTCTTAGATAACTTGGGAAGATAGAGTTTTCCGAGAAAACCGAAGATAATAATTAGGAAACATCCACCTACAATCTGTTTTACAAGTGTTTGAAGAGAATCCTCAACAACTAGAATATCAACAATCTCGAACACGATACTTGCCCCAAGAATTAGGTTGACTATACCGAGTACTTTTTCTTGCCGTTCACTGGCTTCTTCTTGTTTTTCTAAGAAAATAGAATTAAGCGCTTGAGTATTACCCTCCAATTTATCCGAGAGCATTTGCCAATTCTTTTCAATATCATATAGAGTTACACAGTGTTGCAAAAGAGTGTGATAATGCTGACGGTGACTCCGTGAGAGATCTGTGAAAAATGGAGCCAAAGTACCTTGCAAAATCATTTTTAGTCGATTAGTTTTTTCTAAATCTTCTTTGATCAAAGAAGTTTCCTTTTCTTGGAATTCTTGAGAAGTTAGTTGGGCTGTATCAATATCAATCTCAGAATTTACCAAGATTAAAGCAAACCCAATGTTTCTAATTTGCATTACTGTCTTTATCACTGTGTTGAATATATATCCTGTTGATTTGGGCGTGATTTCGTCTTTGACAAAATAACTCGCATAATTTTCGGGTTTCATAAAGATTAAAGCCGAATTACGTTGAACAAAATGCATTTCTGAAGTCCGATTGGATAAATTCGATGCAATCCGCCGATCATAAAGCTGATCATGATAATCGGGAAATTGACCCGAATATAATTCACACCAATCTCCTATTTCACGTTTATGGGTTATTACCGAGGCTTGAGTCCATTCGATATCTGTATGGGGATCCAATTCAGAGCATACGGAAAAAGCGTAAGGAACGGTTTTTTCATCCATCAGAAAATCCCCACGAAATTCCTTGATCAGGGAAAACCAAAATCCGAAGATAATTTGCTGTAAATACTGAGGTCGAATTAAGCTGAGCTGAAAATTTGGATCCGGTGCATCTTTTACTCTAATACGGATTAAAATATAACCCAATTTATTATACGTGTGTTCATCTTTCTGATACTGGAAATCTTCAATGTGATTTTCCCAAGATAACGATAGATGCATATTTTTGGCGACAATAGCAATCCTATTCCGATCTTCTGGATCTGGAACAAATTGGGGATTCAACGAATCTGCAGTAATCGCTTGACATTTGGAATTCACAAAATCTTCCATTTTTTGAATTTTGGATGGTAAGTTTTCATCGGTGAGGGAAGATAGTGTACTAATCCCTAACCATTGTTCTTTGAACAGAAAGCGTAGAGCGTTTGAGGACATGATATTACTATGTGCGCCTTTCCTCCAATTAAGTGTTTTCATTAATAATTTACCAATCAACATAGCGTTGATGAAAAAATCATTAAAGTGAAAAAATAATTAGCATGATCAATTCCTATAAGATTTGCGTCAAGGATGGATTTACCAAAATATATTTCTTCATATACAATAAAACCGCTAAATAGGCGATAGTTTTGGGAATCATCATCATCCCTAAAAGAGAAACCAAGGGAGTCCCCAATAAACTGATAGTATATGATATGAAGGAGACAGTTATCCAAATCGAACTATGTTTCAAAGCTTTATTTATGTCAATATGAATTTCATCGGAATCCTTAGTTTTGCTAATAGATTTCACAAAAAGGAATACAACCTCAAATCCAAGTATATATAGGGGCAAATTGGTAATTAGCCTAAAACTTAAAAACCCTAAATAATACACTGGGGTTCCACCATATTGATTCCAAGGAAGCAAAATTAAAATCACGCGAAATAGCATGGATCCATAGGCAACAATGTCAAAATTTTTAATTTTCTTCTTTATATCTTGTAATCCAGGAAGATCCACATCGTTAATGAATTGTTCCTTCCAGAACAAATAGAATAGAAGATAAAACAGTGTTATCGTTATTCCGGTTAGAATCAACCCTGTTCCATTTATTAAAATGCCCATTTGAGTGTCGAATGCGTCAATTTGATTTTCAAAGGTATAAAGATACCATAAATAAGTGCGAGGAAAGAGATGGAATATGTCCCCAAGTCCCAAGAAGAAAAAGGCGCCGAATAAAAATTTCCATTTTTTTGTAAGGATTTGTGGTTTCTTTTTCCAAATAAGAATTACGTTCACCCAAGTAATTAGCAGATAGCTCCATAGAAAAATTATTGAGGGAACATTGTCAACCATTGCCATAAGATAACTTCACTCCAAGAATTTTTAAAAATTTCTATTTATTTAAGTGAATTCCTTGGGAGAAAATTCGAGTTAAATGCAGCTTGAATGTTTTCAAACTTACTTATACTTGGGGAACAAACCCTATTTTGGCAAATAAATAAACTGAATTGGGAGATTGAAGAATAATGAACAGCTTCACGCTTGGATTCCGCCAATTTATTTTTTCCAGAAGAAGAATAGATCGGCATAAACATTAAGCGCGGAATGTAGAAATCGGACATTATGGTATGCAATTTTTCTGAAACTTCATCTTGGCTTTCTTGGGTAGTAAATATCACTACTTCCTGATTTCCATAGATATACTGATGTAGGAGCAAAAAGAATGTGGCACCGGCATTGGAATGTTTTGAAAGTTTGGGAAAATACTGGTTTATCATTTGATGAACTTTATCCAATGCTTCAGAATCTCCCGAAATCTCCCCCCACAAGAACATATTTGATACCATAACGAATGTAGGGGAAGGTAAGGGCATATCATATTCAATTTTTGGTCGAATTGGAACATCTTGGGATGAAATCGGGCTGTAGTAGAAAGAAAATGATTTTTCATCCCAAAATTCTTCCATAACGGTGCGAAACAATCCTTCAAGACGGGAATATTGGGAAGGTCCCCCACCATTAAGATAGTCTTGAATAAGGGCTTGGATTAGATAAGCGTAATCATCTAGATTTCCGGCAATTTTGACTTTATTTTCCATGAAAATTCGAGAAACATGATTCGTTTGGGGATCTATCATCTTCGTGATGAGAAATTGTGAAAGAGATCGAATAATTCCTTGGATTTTAATTTTATATTGGGAATCTGCAAATATACGGCTTGCGGCAAAGAATCCATCCAATAACAGACTATTCCACGAAGTGATAATTTTTGTATCTTGATGAGGATAAACACGGTTTTGACGATGTTTGAGTAATTGTAGCTTAAGGTTTTGAATTCGATCAAGAATTTTTTCTTCAGATTCCTTATAATGGGCACTTAATTCTGGGATGGAGGTCTTCACTGTTAATATATTTGTTTTGTGTTCAAAATTGCCCCGATCGGATACATTATAGAGCCGAAAGCATAAGTCTTGCTCATCGGGAGATAAAATAGATTGGAGTTCTGATTTTGTCCATATATAGTAGGTACCTTCTCGACCATCAGAATCGGCATCCATAGTGGCGATATACCCTCCGTCTGGAGTCAACATTTCCCGTTGTAACCATTCAATGATTTCTCTGACAATCCGCTTGTATTTTTCATCACCAAATAGAAGATAAGCCTCGGAATAGACACGTAGGCCCATAGCATTGTCGTACAGCATTTTTTCAAAATGGGGAACTACCCATTGGGCATCGACCGAGTATCTATGGAAACCCCCGCCAATTTGATCATAAATCCCACCATTCATCATTTTATCCAGGGCTATTTTCACACCGGATGCGAGGGCGATTGTATCTTGCCGATCTTCCGGGTTTGAGGGATGTAAATATTCTTCGGAAATTTGACGCATTAAAAACAAAAGACTGGAGAAATTAGGGAACTTTGGCGCACCACCAAATCCACCATCGTTAAAGTCCAATGTATCTAAAAATCTATCAAGGATCCCTCCAAAAATTGCATTTGGGTCTTTTTTCTCGCCAACGAGTGCTTTGATATTCACTTGCTTGGGAGTTTCCCTACCATGGTATTCCCCCACATGATTTAGAACCTCTAAAATTTCATCTCCCGCTTTTCTAACATCCTGGGGTTGGCTTTTGAACACATCCAGCAATTTTTGGAGCAATTGGGGAAAACTAATAATTCCATATCGGGATGTTGCAGGAAAATACGTACCCACAAAGTAGGGTTTTCCCTCAGGGGTGAGAAATACACTCAATGGCCACCCTCCGTTTTTGCCTGTTATTTGGGCAAAAGTTTGATAAATTGAATCTACATCCGGCCGTTCTTCCCGATCCACCTTTATAGAAATATAATTTTTATTCAGGATCTCCGCAATACCCTCATTTTCAAAAGATTCGTGTGCCATTACATGACACCAATGGCAAGCAGAATAACCGATGGATAGAAAAATAAGTTTGTCCTCCTTCTTCGCCTTCGCAAATGCTTCAGGTGTGTAGGGATACCAATCCACAGGATTTTTGGCATGTTGTTGGAGATATGGGGAAGATTCGGAAAGGAGATGATTTACCATATTTTACACTAGGAATGGATGTATTTATGCTTACGAATTCAGAAATAGAGGAATTTCGTTGTACCTTCAAATTAGATATTACTCGGGTGATGGGAAAGCCTACAAAATCGAATTGATACCCTTTAATAGTAGGATTATTATGGAAATTATGATTTAAAATGAATTTAACTGAAATTTTGACCAAACGTCGGGCTTACCGCTCGCTAGAAGCAATCGAAATAACATCCGATATGATAACCCAACTTGCCCAAGCAGCTCAATTGATGCCAAGTTGCTTCAATAATCAACCATGGCGATATGTGTTTGTGAAAGATAATCCACAGCTGCAAATCTTGAAGGATGAAGCGTTGCCCAAAGGAAATGCATGGGCTCAACCTGCTTCCATGATAATTGTGGTTTTTTCTAAAGCTGATTTGGATTGTGTTATTAAAGACCGTGAATATTATCTCTTTGATGTCGGAATGGCCACCGCTGCGATTATATTGAGGGCAACAGAAATGGGTTTAGTAGCACATCCTATTGCGGGTTATTCTCCAAATAAGGTTCGAGAAATCGTCCACTTACCTGAAGAATATAACATTGTTACTTTGGTAGTTATCGGAAAGAAGAAAACGGATTTTTCTGAGTATATATCAGAGGATCAAAAGGAAAGGGAAAAAGAACGTCCTTCTCGTTTAAAAGTAGAAGAATTTACATTCTTAAATCAGTTTTCTCACAAAGAATAGGGCGTAGAAACTGGAGTTATTTTTTATTTTCTATCTTCTATTCATCATTACCCACTAAAGCACATAGCCCAAGTGAAATCAATCAGGGTGTGCATTAACATGGCAGAGAATAGACCACGTTTTTCCCAGCACCAACCGAAGGCAAAACCCGCTACAGTTGCCAAACCAATATATACCCACACAAACTCAGCGGTAGTGTTATTCCAATGAGATAGCCCAAATATGAACGAAGATATAAGAATAATCACGACCGTTTGAATTCTTTTGAACTTCTCAATGTTAATCTTCTCTCGGGAAAATTTAAGCAATTGATTTTGGATCACACCCCGTGCAATTAATTCTTCGGGTAATGCGATAGCAAACCAGATCCCTGCGAAAGCAAGTAGCATATTCCCAATTCCATCCCAATTAATTGCCCATGTGATGAAACCACTCAAAAGACCAAAAGGAAGGATTATAATTCCAACTAAAACCAGAAGTACTATGGGAAAAGTTATATTTTTTGGTGTAATTTTCCAGTTAAAAAGAGCCACAAATTCATCAAATTGAATCGAAATGATAACAAGGATTATGGCAGATACCCAAAGTGCATTAAAGGCATATTCTATATCCACAAAACCACCCATCAATAGCGAAGTGCTTCTATTGTCAAAACCGATTGCAAGAATAATAACCCCTACAATATGGAATAGGGCTCCGAAGGGCTTAATTTTCTGGCTAAAGGTGGGAATAATCATTATTAACGCAGGTAATATATACCAAATTACATAAGAACTCAATACTGCCTGAGATACAGATGAAAAATCATCAATGAAGAACAAATTTAGTAAAGGTACAATTAACACACCTAAAACAAGGAGATAGTACACAAATTTACTTTTCTTAATGTAATCTACAACAATTTCGTTTATAATTGGGAATAGAAGGATTAGGATAATGCCGACAATAAAGAATACAACAAAAATCAGGAATATTTTCTGAAGAATAGTCTCTTGGTCGGTGATAAATAGAACAACTAAAGGAAAAGCAATCGATAAAACAATAATTAGAATCAGAGAGAAGTATTTTTTTTGCATAATTTAGGATTTCTTTTTGATCTATTTAAAAAAATAGGTTTGATTGTATAATTAGCCTCATTTACCCAGTTCATAGTCATTGCATTGATAATCTGCTTTCAATTTTACCTTACCATGGTAATATTGGGTCGCAAATTGACCACAGTTTGAGCCGATTTGATTTTCTTCCCATTCTCCGATAGATAGAATTGTTTCATAGCCTAATTTACGAAAATCGTCCGCCAAAGGATAATTTTGGGAATTTTCTTCGGTAATTGCACTAATAATTTTGTTCGAAACCGCACGGTGAGTAGGATTTATGGGAGTAATTTTAATAAAATACATACTAGGATCGAAAATCTCAGCAATAATTCCGGGATCAATGGTGTTTGATTCAGCAACAGCAAAATTTAAAGTGATCTTACGATCTCCTTCTGCTAAATTCAGCCATCTATCACCAAATTCAGCAATCTGCCTCATTGTCCAAATTTTGGGATTAATTATTTGCCTTCGAAGAGTTTCGTCTGTGGAATGAATGGAAAATTGAATCTGGAATTTTCCCCTGGAATAATATTGGTTTTTAATAGATATAAGAGATTCTAAAAATTTAGCTCCGCCGATGGGTGCGACAGTACTAAGACAGGGGAGTAAACCAGGAGCTTGATAAATCTTGGGTAATTCTTTTAATAGATCCAGGACATTAGGATTTAATGTCGGCTCTCCCATCCGAGCAAATTGGATCTTTAATTTCTTTATCGGAATTACACGATCAGGAAATCTGTGAGCAATTATATGATCGATCTGGGCAAGCATCCCCTCTTTAGAAATAATTCCCTGATAGTATTCCCCAGCATCGCACATTATACACTTCATAGGGCACCCGTAAAGAGTGGAGAGAATTATCACCCACTTATCATCACGTGGAATGGGCGGTTGAACAGATTCAACGAATTCCACTATATTTCCTTGATAATCGGCAATATAGAGTATCGCGAGATCGTCTTTGCCGTATCGATGAAGAACCTCAAATTTTTGCACAGCTTGCATACAAAATATTAATAATTTCAAACAAAATAATAATTACGTTTAATTTCCATTTGTATTTTTTCCCCCACCTTAAGAAATTTTTTCGGCTATTTCCATGGCTATACGAACTCCGTCACCCATGGCTAACGCAATCTGACGGTATTCTTTATTGACCACATCCCCGCCATAATATAAATTCTTGATAGATTCATTGCTATTGAGCGCATTTAGTAAAGATTCTTCCAAAAAGGATGTATTGGGTTCCCTTCCAATGGCCACAAATATCAGATCACAGGATATTGATATTGGATTCTGGGATTGTTCAACTTGGCAATCTATGCTCAATTTCTGATCTTGGAGAGTTATGTGAGTAACCTCATAATTGCGCAATACCTCGATATTGGAGAGGCGGGATACTCGAGTTTGAAGAAGGGATAAAGATTTACTTCGAAGAGTACGCTGAATAATTTTAATTTTATTTCCAGTTTGATGGAGATTTAACGCGTAGTCATATGTTGCATCGCCACTCCCCAGAATGACGATATCTTTTCCTTCAGGTTTAATAGCAGGAATATTATATAATAGGCGTGATTCCGAAACGGCCAAATCTTCCCCGGGAATATTTAATGATTTCGGCTTTGTGCCCGTTGCCACAATTACGTATGGTGCTTGAAATGTAAGATGATTTGTCCGAATATAGAATCCCGCATCATCTTGTTGAATCAAAATCACTTCTTCGTTCAGTATTGGGATGTTATACTTGGCAACGCATTGTCGTAAAACCTTGTGAAAATCCGGTCCCGTGATTCCATCGGGAAATGTGATAAGGTTCTCGATTAAATTGGCATTTAGGTAAGTCTCTTTCATTTTTTTAGCAATAACCATGACGGAAATACCCGAACGGATTAATTGAACTGCAGCAGAAATTCCTGTAGGTCCGGATCCGATTATAATGACCTGAGGTGCCTCCATAGGAGTATTGATCTTTTCAGTTGACAAATTTCATACATCCCCGTTTATTATGTCTTTAACAGAACATACTTCTCCGAAACCATGGTGAATCGCCCGTAAAGAACCAATATGTAAATCTTCGGTATAGGTAGCAGTGGCATCCATGGGGAAAAACACTTCATAGTCATGGAGAAAGGCATCACGGGCAGTCGTTTCGCAGCATAAATGTGTCATAACACCAGAAATGATTACTTGGGTTATATGGTTTTCTTTTAAAATTTGATCGAGTTTTGTATCTCGGAAGGCACTGTAGGTATTTTTGGTAATGATCTGAAAATTGCCTGAATTCGAATTTAGTGTCGCGTTGATTTTGGAATATGGATTGGCCTCCTCAATAAGATCCCTCCACCAGCGATTCATCATATTGGGCAGGGTGTGAGAATTCAGATGCCGAGTAAATATCATTAAAATATCTTGGGAACGCCCAAAATCGATTAATTCTCGTATTTTACCCAATGCAAAGGCAGAACTCGGGATATAGGCATGGGAATTTGGATCTAGGAAATAATCCTGCATATCCAAAATCAGAATCGCCAATTTTTGATAATCCATTTTGAATCGGCGATGCTTTTTTACCACTAGCAGTAAATTACGCCATTTATCAATTTGAATTTCATGATTTGATAGGGTTAAATAGTCTTCTTTTTGCATAATTTCACTCTTTCCTCAGCGATAATTGACCCCGATCAATAATAGGGAACAGAATATTAAAAAAAAATTGATACACCTATAAAGATTAGATGCATTTAGGATCCAATTATTGTGGCCAAACTTTTTTGAAGGCGCCTTTTTTCATTCTACAGACAGGACATTCCTCGGGAGGTTCGTCCCCATAGTGAATATGGCCACAAATTTTACATCGCCACACAACTTGCTTTTGCATACCCATCCGTGCGGCTTCTTCGATATCCTCGGCACGTAGGCGGGGTAAGTTCTCCATAGGTGGCATGATCGGCTTCACCGCTCCCTTCATCAGATATTTCAATACCACCATCCGTTGAACCTGGTTAGTCCCTTCGTAGATTTGCAGCAGACGAACATCCCGAAGGAGTTTCTCTACCGGGAAGTATTTAGTATAGCCATATCCACCCAAGATCTGCATTGCCTCATTGGCAACTTCAAAAGCCGCTTCAGTAGTATAAAACTTAGCCATAGAAGCCCACAAAGTTCCATCTTCCTTATTATCGCTTTCCCAAGCTGCCCGCCATACCATTAAACGGGCGGTTTCGACCTTCTGATACATTTCTGCTAGTTTAAATTGGATACCTTGGAATGCTCCGATCGGTTGTCCAAAGGCTTTCCGAGTC
>JABCSI010000133.1 GCA_018238965.1 Promethearchaeota archaeon | reverse complement strand
ATTAACCGATTTAATTCCGATGTAGATTGATGTCCGACATCTGGCAAAATTTTACAAAAAAAAAGTAAACAAGATTCCGCTCCGTTTAGATGCCTGTCATCCTTCCCCGAAATTCTTCAATTTTCCTTTGATTGGGAATATCCTGGAAGACATCGAAAATGGAATGTGAAATCAAAAAATGATAAAAACAAAATTGTCAGAAGATCTATCTTCCCTTCCGATTATAAATAGGAACGGGGGTTAGCCGACAAAAAATCTTCTGTTTGTGAAGAAGACTTAAAAGGATGCAAACATATTTTTAATTAATTCTATGAATACCTCTGCTTATTTTGGAACCCATTTTCCGAAGAATTACCAAGAGATTATTGTTGAAGGATTCAATCGGTTTGAACACTCCATAGAGGAAATATTTCAAAGTTATTGTTCCGCAAAGGCGATTGAACGAAATTATGGTCCGATTAGGCAGTTGGTTCATATCGCAATCGTACAACATTTATTTGCTTTGAATCGGGGGCAAATTTTAACCTTGTTTTTATCAGATTATGCACCCACATTGAAGAAATATTTATTAAACTTCAATTCCACCTTGTTTTGCCGAAGCTGGTCTTCTCCACGCTTAAGAGACATAGTAGAATTCTCGTCTATCAACTTTAATTCATTATTAGAAAAATTTGTGGACTTTTTCTACACGACAATAGGAGAGCGTGCACGAAAAAATTTTCAAGATGCTTTAAAACAATCAAAAGCAAAATTAGTTCCCCCACTAGAAATATTCATGGGAGTACTTCCACCATCTCAGATCTTTCCCTTCACAAGCATTCAAAAAAGAGCTGAAATCATGCCTTACTTCAACGCTTGGAATTATATGCATATAAAACACATTTCAGGAATTACCGAATTAGTGGGCGAAATCAAGACAGTTAAAGAAATTGAAGGTCATTATGTGTTTGAATTGGCCGGTATCTTAGGATTTATGACAGGTGCTCCTGCAAAAGGCAAATTCTTTACTTATTTTGAATGGATTGAAGCTCATATTGATATCTTAGATTATAATTTGGACCTGAAACTCATTTCCGAAGAAATTCATGAATTAACCGTGGTTTCCGTAGATGGTACTAACATACCTCAAGACAAGCGAGATAAATCAGCATCTAATGGACATGGCTCACGCGGAAAATTCTTCGGTCAAAAAAGTTCTATTGGATGTGGAGGGAACTGTATTCCGATTATCGGAGTTACCAAGTCCGGGAATACTGCAGATGCGGCCCTATTTAATGATACGATTGTACCCATTCATAATTTAGCGTTATTAACGGGACAAGACATCTGGGCTATAACAGCCGATGCTGGCTATACTTCTACATATATAATTGAGGATATAATTGCCTGGGATGTGCTTTCATTTGTCGACATAAATACCAGAAAGTCCAAACCTTTAAAAGAATTAAAAGAAGCAGGGGTACTACTCCAGAAATATTCAAAAAAAGCAATTAAAAGAGGTTTGACTCTTGAGGAACGGAAAGCCTGGATCAAAGAAGTAAAACAATATTCCAAAAACGCAGGAAAATTCGTTTCATATAGTGAAAAAAAAACGTCCTCCCAAAAATCCTTCTAAAATATGAAGTAAAAGCACGTCGCCGTGGATTAAGCAAAAAGGAACAGCGAATTGAACGACGATTACGAGAAAAAGTAATGAAAATACGAAAAAAGATTAGAAGGTCGGGTTCATACTCTGATAAGATCATAGGGTTAACAGACATACCTTATGCAACTATTGGATGGTATTTAATTTACCATATTCGTGGACAGAATGAAGGAATTAACGGGATCATGAAAAAAAGAGGAAATTTGATTGGTGATGGTCAAAAAACAACTTGGAATACTGGTTTAATGAAAGTCAATAACCGAATACAATCAAAGAATGCTTTTATCAAGACATCTGCATATATTAAATTCATCATTACGGGTGAAAAAAGTCATCACATGTGTCGTATTTACAATTGGGTTTCGCAACTTCTTTTTATTAAATTCTTTTTCCGAAGATTATGTCGGGTCGCCCCCAATAGGAACCTTCCCAACTTCGACATGGAAAAAAATTCCAATGAAAAAAACGATGCCGTAGTTGGGGAATCGTCGCATGCTAATTCTGAGTGTGCATTGCCGAAAAATCTGAAAAATTCTAATGATGTTATTGTTTCAATAAAATCGCTACCGAACTTTAATTTGATTGTTGATTCGAAAATTAAGCCGGAATCCCACCCAGAGAAAAGCTGTAGAGTTTGGGATCTGGCTCCTTTTGTGTTATCGCCGAAATCAGAGTCTGACTCTGATCAAAAAGAACAAAATTCTACAAAATTAATAAAATCAAGAATTATTCGCTATCTCACCGTTTTGCTATGGATATCGTTTACGATCTCCGCATCTTGGATAGATAACCATAGAACGATTTCATTTTTTGGGCATTTTTACGCCAGTCCGCTGATGATTCAGTTTCAATCAGGACATCCTCTTATCGGACAGTTTCTAATTAATTATCCTGCCTTTATTCTACTTATTTTGGTCGTTTTAATTCAAATTGCGTTAATAATATTGAATCATATACCAAATCGAGTATTATTTTCATCCAAGATTTGGAGTTTTATAGCATTATACTCTACAATAATTTCTGTCGACGCTCCATTTATTTGGGATGCATCGCCGATATGGTTATTAATTGGTGCAGTAGGCATACTTTGGGCCGCAATTATAAATTATTACATCTATACATCTGAGAAATCCTTGAGAAAATCGTCAATAATCCATAATGATATTAAATCGATTGGAGTATGGATTTCGTTGATCATAACCGGTATTTGGTTTAATTCCTTTGGTAGTGATTATATTGTAGAATCGTCGAAAAATTTTATCATTATGATTTATACCGGTATTGTAATTCTTACTGCTATGCGCTCGCGGGATTTTCTGAAGAAAAAAGTCATTTCATTAGTCCATATGATTATTTCATCAAAACCACTGGGTTTTATATTTTTATACGGGACAATAATATTAATCGACGCTCCGTTTATTTGGAACGACATTTCGGAATCATGGAGTATTGTTGGTACAGTAGGTGCATTATTGGCCATTATCTTTAATATTAACCTCTACATCTCTAAAAATTCTTTGCCCAAATGGAGGGCTAATATATTGATATTTGGAAGAAATAGGGTCGAAAAAAGGAAAATAAGAATAGCAAAAAGGAAAACAAGGCGAAAAAATCGAAGAAATAAAATTTATTCCTTCATTGGTAATTTTCTGGATTCAACCCCGGGTATTATTGTATTTTTCCTAATGATTTTAGCAGGGCCCTTCATTTTAATTGGATATATAATTCTACGTCCAGGGTCTCTTGATAATGCGAGGAGAAAATGGAAGAATTGGAAAACAGTTCATCCAATTTCAATTAATAAATCGGCAATACTAAGAACAACGGTGACAATGGCCGCGGTGGGTCTATTATTAGTTAGTTGTGTATCTTGGATGCAAACTAACCCTGTCTCAATGTTAAATCCTCCCGCGCTTCTGACATCTCCTCAAACTTCCAGCAATTTATACAGCGGTTTTTGGGAATTGAATTCGTCTAATCCCAGTATGGTCTTTTCTGATGATATTCTGGAATTTGAAAACTATTACATCGATGTAGATGGAGCACAAATTGGTCCATTCGACATAAAATCATCTGAGGTCGAGATTCCCTTTAACAACTTCACTTCGCAATTGGTTCCAGGATGGCATGCATTGTCCCTAACTGTAAGGCATGAAAATATCAGCCATACTATGGCATATGACTTCCAGATAACCGAGCCTGCGGTCTTAATCGAAACCGAAGCATCCTATGTAGTTTTCGAAGCATTCGATCCACTGGCAGAGATTTCGTGGAATGTGAACGACCTATATACCGCAAACTCCAGTTATGAAATTAGAATGAATTCTACCGAAGAACGAAATATTCTTTTACAAAGCGGGGATATGGTCGATAATAATATTGCTATTGACATCTCGGCTTTGGAAACGGGAATTTATTCCGTCGCTCTATTTTATTATGATTTAATAGCATCGGAGACAATTACCAATTCCGTGAGAGTTACAATAATTGATGAGATGGCCCCTGTTATAACCGTGGAACCCAAAATTGAATTAGATTCCAGGGAATATTATCCTCTCGCAATTTCTATCAGTGATCAACCAAATGACTACGGCATGTGCTATGTTATCCATAACGGTTCAATTTTGTTCAATACAACTTATGCAGGAACGCAAAATTTTATCGCCCCCATCAACATGAGTATTTTTAAGATAGGAAATACCATTTTGGACGTTATTGTGGAATCCCCTGCGGCAGGAAGAACCATTTCCCAAATTGAAATTTCCACATCTGAAAATTTAGCACCAGTTGTAACAGTTGATATCCCAGAAGGCCCGTTGAACTATGGAGAAGATTTAGTAATTATTATATCGGCCACCGATTACGAATTCCTTGAGAATGCTTCCCTCGTCATGAATTTGGAAACAATTCCACTTGTTGAAAATCGACTTTCGCTATTAAGCGGGGAAGATCTGGGAAATACTTTTGAATATACATATACAATCCCAGGTAGAATTCTTTACGGAGAAACTCTATTACTCGATCTCGACCTTAGCGATGGAATTCTCACTACCCATCAGGTTTTTGCCCTTAATATACTTCCCGAACCCATCTATTCGCCCGAAGAATCCGAAGAAACCATTTCTATTCCAAAATCGACCAGAAACACCCTATTAATTATTTTTGGAATAGTTGCCCTTGTACAGATTGGAACTGCACTAAAAAGTAAGAAGAAATTCAAGTTTATGCTGGGAACGATTGTATGTTTGGCCCTTTCCTTTTTCCCCAGTATGACTCAAGTGCAAGGATTTGCTGGAGGTGTCAACCCGATCACGTCGGTAGATATCTTTGCAACTTATTCTCACGATAATGGCGTATCAGGGTGGAATGTAGATTTTACGGAATATCGAATAGCCATCTACGACGAACTTCAAGTTAATTGGTCGGTTATCGACGATGACCTAACAAATATAGTTAAAATATGGAGGGAAAGCGATGGGGCTTTAATGGATGAATATCGGGAGAATCTACCCGCGGGACAGCACAGCCACAGTTTTTTGCTCGATCCCGAAAGAATGGATTCATTTGTTTATGCCGTTGATGAGGGGGTTTTCCGACAAAATCTCGTCTAAATGAAAGGAGATATAACTTGTCTTTTCTTTAATTCTATTGTAATATGGATTCAAATACCTTAATTAACTCATGGATTCCGACATCTGTTCAAGTCAATCTTGTTGATGAATTTATTCAATATGATCAACATGTTCAACAGATTGCTCAAAAATATATTTCAGATGAATCGAGAAACATGAATATAAATTATGTAATCCAGTGGGTTTATTTAATTATTTTACTTAATATATTTGGTATTGATTTAGGAACTATCTACTCCATTCTTACTTCTGATCGGGCTCAAATTCTAAATAAATATTTTTTAGATCGTTTTAAATATTTTACAAGCAGAAGTTGGGCTTATAAACATGCATCTGATTTATTCTCAATCCATAAATTTGATATAGAAGCCATATCAGAATCAATTCAAGATTCTATTTATCTAAAAATAGGTAATTCTTTTAGAAAACAAGCAAACGCCGTATATAATGAAGGTAAACAAAAAATAACCCCCCCAATAGAAGCATTTCTGGGTCTTGTATCCCCTTCATCCATTTTTCCTGATTTAAGCGTATTTGAAAGAGGTAAGAGATTACCCTACTTCAATGCCCGCATTTATATGCATATCAATCACATTTCCAGCATTAGTGAGCTTGTTGGATGCATAAAGGAAATAGAAATCTGCGAATCAAGTTATTCATACCGCATTGCGGGTAGATTAGGCTTTATTCATCGTCCTCCTGGAAAAGGAATGTTTTATCAGAATTTTCCATTAATTGAAGATAAATTGCAATTTTACGAAGAAATTATCGATGAAATGCTTAGTATCGAGGAAATTCATGATTTCCACGTGATTTCTGTTGATTGTTGCAACGTACCTGTGGACAAGCGAGATAAAAGTGCATCCAATGGCGTTGGATCCCGAGGAAGTTTTTTTGGTCAAAAAGCTTCAATTGGTGCAGGAACATACTGTCTGCCTGTCAATTCCGTTACTAAGAGCGGAAATAGTGCTGATATTTCGCTATATCGAGAAACGATGCAACCAATATTAGATCTAGCCAAAAAAGTAAAGCAGGAGATTTGGATTCAAACCGCTGATGCAGCCTACACATCTACGTATTTGATCGACGATATTATCGCCAGTGGTTCTGTTCCCTTCATTGATATTAATCCACGAGCATCAAAACTATTGAAGACTTTGAAGCAAGCAGCAGCTAACTTGGAAGATTTATCAAAAAAAGCAATAAAGAACGGTTTAGCTCCAGATGAAAGAAAAGGTTATCTTTCTGATTTAAGACTGTATGAGATGAAGCATCCAAGACCGATTTCTTATAATGAAAAGATTAAAGTATTAAAGCGATTACTTAAAAATTGGGCTGATTATGCACGTTATCACGGATTAAAGCCTGCAGAACAACTTCAAGAATGGAAATTTCGGAAAAAAATTCAAATATGTCGTCAAATAATACGAACTTCTGGGACATGGGCGGAAAACAAGATAGCACAATCAATTGTCATGCAAGGTACGATTGAATGGTTTTTAGTTTATCATATTAGGGGGCAAAATGAAGGGATAAACGGAATTCTTAAAAAAAGGGGGAATATGATCGGAGATGGACAACATACGACTTGGGGACGTGGGTTAAAATCGGTTAGAATTAGAATTGAATCAGAAATTGTTATGTATAAGACCAGTTCGCTTGTATATAAACTCATTACTGGGAGAATAAGACACTCGATGCGACGAATTTATAATTGGAGGGTTCGTTTTTATATTTTCATTTTTTGGACTGGATTTTATCGGAAAACCCCCCCGTTGATGATATATATTGTGTGCAGGTACTTACAGTGGCAAATGTCTGGAGTCAAGAGGCGATTTCATACTCTGACACATATCGAATCCGAATCACCCCCTCTGACACAAAATTAGTATTACCCTATGAGGAAAATCTCGCCGCGGGTTTTATTGCCGTGGATACATACGACGCGGGCATCGAAATGATTTTCCGTGCTACTCTACAGGACAAATATACAAAACGACCCATTACCTATGAAAATATTTCTTTGGAAATGTTTGTTATCGATCATTACGAGTCATTGGCTAACTTGCAAACTGATATGAATGGAAATTTCCGATACGAGGAGTTAACAAGCGCCCTTCTAGGCCTTCCAGTTGCAAAGTTCACATTCGGAGGAAATAATTATTATCGTGGATGCGATATGTCCGATACATTGAACGGAATCCATAGATATGATGAATTTGATTATTCGGATCCTACCGATATGACCGAAGATGCGATTATTGGTGGCGATCCTAGCTATCCCGTAGTAGTTACTTCTTCAGATCATTTATACCGTGGATGGTCTTGGGAAAATGGCACTGTAGGTTATCAAGGCTGGACTGTTTTGGAGCAAACCAATCCATATCTCATCATGGATGTGGCGGACGATAAAGATTGCTGGTTTTTGGGGACTGTAACTGGTGAAAATCAAATTGTGACGGTAATTTCACCCAGTTTTTATTTTCCAACAAATCAACTAACATCTGGTGATATATCGGTAAATTTCCGAACCTATCGCCAGATTCACACCGACTGGGATTATCTTCCCGAGAACGCATTTCAATTAGAGATAATAATGTATGATGAGGATTTTCAAATGATAGAGATTTTGGATGTGTTCAACGGATCGGAACAATCGTTTGCTCCATCATCAGTCCAATTAACTCCATCACTGTATAATAAACCACGACAATTGCATTTGGCCCTGCGAGTAAGCTTCAACACAGGCTACTACAATCAATCCTGGGGCGACCCCGACAGTCTTTTCTTAGCTATTCGTGGAATTTCTGTGGATCTTTCATATAATAGTTCATGGGGAGTCGCGAGCCATCTAAATCAGTGGGCAGGGTTCAGTTTTGAACAAAATACTCAAGAATTGTCAATAGTTTCCACTAACCAAAATCATACGGTCTCGGGTTCCGGTGGAATTTATCCTGGAAACGGCCAAACCGTAAGCGCGGCGAATTTATCGTTTATTCCGTCAATTGATTTCAGCGATCCTCAATACGCGGGAATGAACCTCTCTTTAGCCGTTAATAGTTCCGTATTCCAAACAATATTGGGTTCCTCGGATGGATTAGGATATTATCGTGTCCATGCAAACGAAATTATTCTCAGTGAAGGTAATTTTACCGAAATTGGATTAGAGGCCACATGGACAGTAGATGTATCATCTTGGATTGGAAGCGGACTAGAAACAATAAATCTACAATTTACATATTGGCTGCCCCGCGCTGGATCGGAGGTAGATTCCTATGAAATATGTATTGAAACCCCAATTATTACAATTGAAGATCTATCGGAATCCCACGAACTTTCTGTTCCTATTCCAGATCTTACAATGGAATTCGGATCCCGAACGGATATTACGCAAACTTATCAATACATTCAATTTGAATCAGTGTTCACCAATCCCGTCGTATTCCCGACAATAATTTTCGATTTTGATAAATCTTCTGCAACTTTATATCCCGATTTCTATATCGAGGGGAATGGAATTTGGCTGCGATTTGGAGTTGTTGATTTCACGTCGGGAACCCAAAATGTCCCTACAAATGTTCGAGTTGATTTCATAGTTATAGAATCGACCCAAGGAAGTCTTACAACCGTGCTCCCTGGCTCCAACCTATTGGTCGAAGCGGGCACAGTTAATACGACAAATTGTGAGGGATTAGGAAATTGGATAAGTGACCGTAATCTTGATTTTGGTCCAATGTTTTCGGGAGACATCGTGGTATTAACCCACCGTCAAACCCGTGCAAACGACAGATATATGACCAGTTATGCTTCGCGGTCCGGATCCATGAGTAGTATTCCACTTGCCGCAGATAGAGGTATGCATATCGCCATTCACAATATGGATCTTGGTAATACTGGCAATTTACCCGTTCCAGAGACAATTGGATATATGATCGTGGAATCGGGGGCTGGACAATTACAAAGTAATCCAAATTTTTATTTTGAAATCAAAAATTCCGGTGATACTATAAGGGGGTTGGACAACGCCATTGCTGGCTATCCCATTGGATATTCCGGATTTACATTCCCCCCTGAGGTGGGAATTGCTCACCAGACAGGAATTTCCGATGCAGATGGATCTTACGCCGTGATAGATTCTATAACTACTACAGAAATAAATGCAATTGCTTTGGAAAGCCAATATGTTGACAGTGAAAGGCGCCACGGGAAAGAAGTTGTTGGAGTAATTGCACTATACAAATATGGTTACATCATGGATCTGAATCTTTTGAGTATTCCCACCACTTTCGCCCCGACTGGAGAAATTGGAACCCGATCTGATCCTAATCGCGCGTCTCTACTATTGGAAATTGATCCTCTTTTAGTAAATGAAGGAGGTTCTGGAGAAGTGTTTTCAGAAAGCGCAATTATTGACAGTAATGCATTGGGCAATACACTTTTTGATGGTTCGTTGGATATAACCTATCTTCCTTACGTCGATTCATGGTCTACGCTATCTACATCCGTCACATTGGATTTTGTATTTACACTTTGGGTCTACCATGATGGAATGTATTCTGTGGAGGCTGAGATTCCAATAGAAACTATTTCTTTAGATGCTGAAACCCCTGTTAACTATTCTCCTGCTGAATTCTCAATCGATTTGGAAGAGGTCTTTGCCAATTATTCAGGAGATGAAAGCCCTGGCTTGGGAAATTATTTCTACCAATTATCGGCCCAATTTACGGCAGATAATAGAGGATATTTGCCCGACGGTGGAATAGAAATTCAGAAAGTTTATCTTGTGATGCATGATTTACCACCGGTAATTAGTCATGTAAACATTCAGAACGGTGATATTCTTTCGGGCACTGTTCCTATTTCTATAACAGCTGGAACCCACGACGTCGAAAAAATCAGACTATCGGCTTCCTATGATGGAATAACCTACAGTAAAATCACAGAAATCTCCGAACATACCGATTATACATTTAATTTTTGGTTCAACACTGCAGAACATGAGATTTTCCACCATGATACGGATAATCTCTGTCTAAAAGTAGAATTAATTGATCAAAATAACTTAATTAATTCGACCATAATAACAGTGAGTGTAGACAACACCGCACCTCAAGGTTCGTGGCTTACA
>JABCSI010000132.1 GCA_018238965.1 Promethearchaeota archaeon | reverse complement strand
ATTATTATAGATTCCTGTGGCCAATAGGGTGGTAAAGGGAAATCCCAAAAATAACATCACGAGGGCGAATATTAGGGCAAAAACTGGCATAACATGCCCAATAACCGAGGGGGGATGAACAATAATCCCAAAGATCACAGCCAGTATAGGCGGGACAGTAAAGAAGATAAAGAAAATACTCCAGGTTTTTGTAATGCTTCGGAAATCTTTTTTAAAAATGAGGAAACTCTCCTTCACAGCCAATAACAAATTGTTTTTGTAAACCAGGCTGGGAAACGCATGGATAACCACTATAAACCAAAAAAAAAACAAAATAATATTTACCCAGAATAAAAGAATTTCCCCTGGGGAAAGGTTAATGGGAAGGGGAGGATTATCACGGGAATAGCCGAAGGATCCAGGGATTATCCATGCAAATACAAACAGCAGAAGTGTCAAAATGTAAAATTGCCACCAATTCTTCTTGAAATAGGTGAATGAACCCTTGAATTGGGCAAACATATCACCTGAATTAATAATATCGTTGGCCAATCCGAATTGAGAGTTCATGAAACCGATGAAGACAATTCCGGTTATAAAGGAAACCGAAATCCGAAAAATTATGGAAAGTTCGTATTGATTAGACATTTTGGTCATAAATTCGAAGGGGGTGATGTGGGGGGGAAAGACCCTAACTATGAACAATAAAGTACCTACACTTATTACCATTGTGGTTATAAAGGCGAATATGGCGAATAACTCGGTAAAAATGAACGCTCTGTAGTTCTCCTTCAACATAAGCCAGCTATTTTTAAAATAAGCCTTTGAAGTTGGGATTTTTCGGGGCTCAATAGATGATGGCATCGTAAGTTTCATTGGGAACACAAGCTTTTTAGTTTTTTCAGATCATCTTAAAAAAAATAATATGCAATAACTAATTCTAATTCTAATTCAAAGTCAAAGTCAGTGAATTCAAGCGAAAAATCCCAAAGAAATGGTGCTTTTTGGAATATATTAGTGCGAAAAAAGGTAGAGATTATGACTGTGCCAAGAATATTCAAGATTATGGGAGTGCTAAAAAAAACCTTCTCCACCAAACTCACCGAAGTCATCATCGTCAGTAAATTCTCGTTCTTCACCGGGTTCCAGTGCAACACCGTATTTTCTGACATCATCATATACATTTCCGCATGCCTTTGCAACCATTTCTTTATTTTTCGCACCTGTGCAAACAATTTTTCCAGTTGAAAAAAGTAAAAACACCGTTTTTGGTTCGGCCATTCGATATATTAAACCAGGAAAGACTTCTGGTTCATACATTGCATTATCCATTACTACTGAGGCTAAATTGAGATCGATGGAACAGTTAATGTCACCACTGGCGACTATATTTTGAATTGTGACTTTTGGATTTGAAATCTCTATACCGATTTTTGATATCCGGGCAATTACCTTGGATACTACTCGATCTGCTTCATCAGAATGTTTCATTCCAGTAATCACCATTTTTCCATTGGAAAAAACCAAAGTAGTCGCTTTTGGTTCTTGATTTCGCATTACCAATCCAGGAAATTTATCTGGATTATACTCCACATCAGGATACTTTCCTGCAATTCGAAGCAAATCCATATTTTCCTTTATATCGGTTTTGACCGTCCCGACTACATTTTGAATTTGATAGGTAAATTTTTCGTCTTCTGCTATTTTTTCCTCTACCATTTTTTCCTCTACCATTTTTTCTTCCAACATGTTCTCATCAAATATTTTTATCTATAATATTTATCAATAAAGAAACCACCTAAACGTTTTGAAAGAATGATATGATGAAGATGAAAAAAGAAAAACAAATTTAACTCCAAGGGAATTAATTTTGCCGTCGGCGATAAAGGATATAGGCAATCGTTAGGCATACTATTGAATAGATTGCAATACCAATTATGGCACCCTCGGCACTTGGGGTCAACCATTGATAATAGGTAGCATCCCCCGAGTTTTGGGCAACAGGTCCATGACCAAATCCCATTTCCACATATCGTGCATCTGCAGCAGGCATGTTAAACCAAGCTGTAATAATATTTCCGTAGTATGTTATAAAATAGAATGGCTCCGCGGTAATCCCCGTGAACATGAAAATTATTGACAACAATTGGAAGACAATAAGTACGCCTAGGATCCCCGTAATCATAGCAGTTGATGAGCGCTTGAATACACTGCTCAAAAGCGTCATAAACGCCATCAAGCCAAATAGATACAATTCTGCCCAGAGCATGGAACCCCACACTATTTTCGGAACGCCATCATACTTTAGATATGTGGTAATGGCCACAAGGAGGTAGAAGAAGGCAACACTGAGGAATGCATAGACATAACGTGCAATAATTCTTCCTATTAATAGCCGCTCTTTGGGTATCTTTGGAAAAAGTAAATTCCCGGTCTGCTTCTCGAAGTCTTCGGCAATTATCGATCCGAAAAAGGTGCTAGCGATGATAAGGACCAATAATGTAGTCATGGTTAGATAACTTTGGAAATATTCGGCCGGATCCTCGGGCGCCAATGCTCCCTGATCCTCGGAAATTAGATTGATGATTAGGAAGAGCAAGAAAATTCCGGCGGAGGTCAATAACATCGCCATGAATTTTTTGGCATTGCGCAGAAATTCAAAGTCAATTGTCTTCTTAATCTGAATCAGCCCGCGTTTTGCACCAATCTTAACTTTGTCCACTGTCAGTTCGGTCGCTATTTCAGATTTCATTTCATAAACGTTCTTAGTTTTATTTTTTGTTCTTGTTTTAAATTCAATATCAATTGCGGTGTTCATTTCAATCAGCTCCTATGCGCTCACCTGAGCCATTTTGGCTTGTTTCCGTTGTAATTCTTCCGTCTCTTCCTCATTCATAAATTTCAAATAGAGATCTTCCAAAAGATCTGCCCTGGGCACCGAAAATTCAACCACCTTGAAATTATTTTCGAATAACGCTCGAAAAATCGCGTATTGGTTGTCTGGGTTTCCATCAAAGAGAATCTCGAATTGTTGGGAATCGGAATTAAAGGAAATACTGTTGTCTGCAGCGTTTAATCCGGTTAAGGGAACGATAATTTTTTGTAATTCGGCTAATACCGCATCTTTCCCTTCGATCGAAAAATCGTGCAATTCCAACTCAATAATACTTCCACGGGCCATTCTCTCGAGGTTTTCCAATGTATCTAAGGCAATTATCTTGCCTTTGGAAATTATGGCTACGCGATCGCTCACTTCGCTGACTTCATACAGAAGATGGCTGGAAAAAAAGACTGTTTTACCCATCTCCTTCAATTTTCGAATAAAGGCCCTTATTTCGGTCCGCGCTTTTGGATCTAAACCCGTGTGGGGTTCATCTAAAACAATGATGTCAGGATCATGAACAATGGCGCTCACAATTCCAATTTTTTGGCGCATGCCTTTTGAAAATCCTTTCATTTTGACGTCAATCCAATCAGATAAATCCACGAGGGCAACTACTTCTTCGACCCGTTTTTTCACCTTGGACTTAGGATATCCCTTCAATTCGGCATAATAGCTGAGAATTTCCCGAGGGGTCATATTTCCATAAAAATTGGGATTTTCAATCAAAAATCCCACGTTGTTCAGAAGGTAATCTTTATTTTTGATATTCAATTCCTCCAAATGGCCATTCCCACGAATATATACGGTTCCAGAAGTTGGTCGTTGTAAGCGGGCCAACATTTTCATCGTTGTAGATTTGCCGGCACCATTGGGACCCAAAAAGCCAAGCACTTCCCCTTTGTAAATATCAAAGGAAACATCCGATACTGCAGTAAATGATCCAAATTTCTTGGTGACGTTTTCGAATCGTACATAGGTATCCTTTTCTTTTTCTTGTGTTTTAGTTATCATTGGTTTCACAATCGCTTTAACTGTTATTTTCAAGCTCAAAACATGGTTTATTCATCTTTGGCCATATTTTGCAATTTTGCAAAAAACAAATTAGATTATTTTAATAATAAGAACAATTATATTTAAACTTAATTCTTTTTGCATAAATGCAAACATAAATTCCAAGCAGAAAAGCACAATAAATTCGAATATGAAAGTTATAAACATTAAAATATAATTATTATTGATAAATAGCTGTAAATAGGATAATTTAATCAACAAGATTTTATCTTTCATGGAATTGATAATTATCTATATATTACGTCATTTCCAATTTCCATATTTCAACTAAATAACTAACTAATTAAACCTAAAAATTAAAAAGTCAAAATTAGAAAACCTACATAGCAATGGAAAATATTGAGGCCTTGAAATCTTACTTTTCTCTCTTAGTAGAGGTATATTTAAAGGAAAAATTTCCAGACGGTAAATCTTCGGTATATAGTGAGAAATTCCACAATCTATTTGTCAATTTGATTGAATCTCCAATCAATAAACCATTTTTTTCCAGCCCTACTGCAAATCTCCATGCTGTTAACCCTTTGTTTGTGATTGCACTATACAAAACCCTTGAATCCGAAAAAATTCCGATGGACGAATTCACCGATATGGCAATGGACGTTTATAAAATTATGGTAAAGCAATTAATGGAAAAGCAACACGAAGCAATCCATAATGCCGAAGATCCCTGGCAGCATTTCATCAAGACAACAAAGGACGGAAACCAAAAACTCTACGATAATGAATTTTTCAAAATGACATATGCTGTGGAGGATCGACTGCGGTTCGGTTTTGACCTTAATCGATGCTATTACTATGATATCTTTAAAGCCAATAACGCAACCGAATTGGCTCCTGTGATGTGCAAGTATGATAACCTTTTAGCGGACAACCTCAACGAATATGTTAGATTTCAACGGAATTCGACCATCGCCGATGGTGATTCAAAATGCGCCTTCCGGTATTTCAAGAACATATGATATTGATTGCGAGTAAAATTATACATATTTTTTAAACCGCTTCGGAGCAATTTAAGGATGTCTTGATTCTTAGAACCTATGTCCTTGGGAAGTGCATTTACACCAAGGCAAAATAATCATTACAAATTTATCAAAACACAGGATAAATAGAACTAGATTGGTTTATTTCTTGATAAAAATGATGTGGATTTTAGAAAAGTGAAGAACGAAAAGTAATGAAGGAAGGAAAAAATTATTCGCAGCTTTGTTCGTAGCACCATTTCTCTTTACATACACGACTACAGAACTTGTGCAGCTGTTCTTCTTGTGAGATATTCTTGTGAACAACATGACGTTTGGGTAAGGGTTTCCCACACGAAACACAGCGCTCCGGGGAACTTAACGACTTGGGAATTATAATTTTTGTAAAGTCTTTAGTAGCTTCTTCCATATTAATCTAATTGATCTAATACAAGAAGCTCCTTAAAGCTATCGAAAAACCTTAAATAAAAACTTTGCGATGATTTACGATGCCCCGAACTCTCCCAAAGTAGCGAAATCCGAAAAAAAAAAGAAAAGGGAAATTTCATCAACATTGATGATACATCCAATACCATTTTTTCAAAAACTTCTTTTGGGATTTTAGCCTTCTATACATACTCATGAGGGTTCATGTTAAATTTCGCTCAACATTTAATTTGGTGTGGGGAACTCCTGTAGATGGCCATGAAGCGTTTGCTTTCGTAAAGGGATTCCCGGCAACATTCATTCTCACTGATCGGCGGGCGCTGGTGGTAGGAGAATTCATGGAAAAAATGGGATGGTTTCGTAAGAAATCATATCATCGCGTAATTTTCGAGGCTGGTCTTCAATATGTGAAGGAGTTTAAAATGAAGATAGAGCCCACCAAGCAAATATCTACCGCCCATATTATATTTAAGGCACATGGATTGCTTAAAGAAGACAGTGTTATTCAATTTATGAAAATAGACCACAAAATCGGAAAGGCAATTGAAAAACACTTGACCGAAATACAAATTAAATCCCCCTTGGATGATACGGGCATTGTTTTGGTCAATAAAAACGCACCTCCGATCCAGGAATGGCTCAATCAACGCCTTGGAAAGAAAAAAGGAACCCCCAGTGTAACTTATTAAATTTATTTGCCCTCTCCTCGTTTTTTACTCCAAAGCTTTTTACTACTTTCCTCGACTGCAATACTTAAACATAATTACTCTTCTTCGAGGGGAATCTTGGCAATAAACATTATGGTTTTCATTTGATGGGGCTTTAGAGAAAAGCACACACAATTATCTTTGTGCTCAAGATGTTCCGGAACAATATTGGGTTGTGAAACATGTTCCAAGACATCCACCTCCAATACTTTTTTGATGTCGAATTTGGGACTGAGAATGATTTCCACATTGGCACTTTCCCCTAATACTTCCCTACAACGAATTACAAATGGAAGTTCCGCCATCGTCGGCTGGTAAAACCATTCCGGTGCTTCTTGCATAAATTCTTCAATTTCTTTTACTGCTAGCACTTCCACATGGGCGGGAGAAATTTTAAGGAAACTCTCATGGTCATGTTTTGCATTGGTGGGGACTGCCAAGAGGGGAAATCGAATTTCTTGACTTGTTTTGTAAATTTCCAGAGAGGATTTCTCCTGGAGGAATGGTTCCAGAACCCAATTAAAAATGTGAAATCCAATTTCGTGATTGGAATACTGATTCTCGTGATCCACATCAAGGGTAGCATTATCCATATCAGCGCGGGAAACAGGTGTGGATCGGAGCAAAGAAAAATGAACACGCCTGGAAGAAATTTGAATGGGATGGGATATTTGACCATAGAAGGCAACGGTCGAATGGGAACTCTCTTCGTTGTGTTTTTCCGTGGAATTTGAATTCTCTAGAAGTATCAACTCAGAACCCACTACCGACTTTTCATCCAATCTATCATCGGATTCATCCAGATTAGCAGTATTAGATCCCCCATGAGAATAAGATGGCGAAAAGACCTCAGTACTAAACCCATATGAGTTTTTCACATGAATCCGGTCAATTCTTTGATTAAAGGGTATTTCGACATCCAACTGTGCGTTTGGAGTTTGCCAATTCACTATAGTTTGCACAGTAATACGGGAAGATTTATGAAAAAAGGAATAACGGGTGTGAATTTCCGTGCCATCCGCAAATGGGCCGAATTTTGAAATGAAAGTGAATCGCAGTGGCCCTTCCTCCTCTATTTCGATGCGAACAGGATTCTTTTTTTGCAGCAGGTCACCAATTGATGATTGCTGTTTATGGAAGAAGTGCTGTAATCCATGCTTGTGTCTATGAATCGTGTAATTTATTCCCAATTCCCCAAGAATATTTGGAGAATTTGGGGATGAGCCTAAGAATTCCAATAATCCCGTTGTTCTGGAAATTTTTGCATATATTTGTCGATTGGAAAAGAAATAGTATTCGGGGGTTTTTTTAAGATTGGGGTAATCCCTTGGTGGGGGAGGAATTACCTTCACACATGAGATATTTGCTATACCGAAGGATTTTAAACCCGCATTTGGGGGAAGATAAACCAACAATAATTCCGATGACTGGTTTTCATAATCCATGAGTTTATCATGGACAGACTTTAAGGAAGATTTCAGGCCTTCGGAATTAAAGTTCAAATTCATCCCCTCCAATTCTTCAATTTCTTGAATTTTTCGCTCATTATTTTGCAGATATTCGATCTCGTCAATTTGGCATAATCCCAGCTGCAATTCGGAATTTGGAATAAAGTGGGAATGATTTACTCTCTGAATGAACAGGGGATTATCGGAATGATCAAGAACTGCTCCGAACGATCGAGCGGGTATAAGAAAATATCCATGACGATTCCACGCTAAGGGATTGAAAATTGTGTAGAGATCATTTTTGAGGGTTGACTTCAAAGCATGGGCAATGTGCATTAAAGAATTTTCTTGCACACTTTGTAAACTTGCAATGAGGGATTGGTAATCTCGGCAGACATCTCGATAAATTTCTGTAATTAATTGCCCTGTGAATAAACGATGATCTTGCACTTCTAAGAGAATTTTCCATAGGTCGGTAATCTCCGGTTGAAGGTGAGGGGAACCAAGCAATCCCGAAAACAATGAGAGCATCTCGGTTTCATGAAATAGATTACACGCCAATTGATGATATAATTGGATAAATGTGAGAATATTTTGTTCCACACGGGGGCTTGGGAAATTAAGAGTCCCTGAAACATTTAAAAGATGAAAATCTTTGGAGGGTTTCGACTCCCATGTGTTATCAAAAGATGAATTTTGGATGAGGTTTCGGTGTTCTAAAATTTGTTTTTGGAAAATCTGCCAGTCACTGGCTAATTTCCCGTGGTTTTTCGATGAATCATTGTAAAATAGGATAAAGGGCGAATCGGAAGAAAAGCTATCCGGTAAATTGGCATAGAATCTTAACGTTTTCCTTATTTTATTCAGTATTGGAACAATTTGAACATCTAATTTGAGTGCCTCTTTGAATCCCCAATGAAAATGGAGGGGATATGGTAAGGTACGGTTATTTTCCGTTGTAAGCAGAATCTGTGAAATCCCGGAGTTGGTCAGAATGGGAATTATTTCCGGTGGAATCTGGTTGATTTGATGCAACCAGATCATCGAGCCCTGCATATGAAAATTCTTAGCCAGAAATCTCTGACCGTATAATAATTGGCGATTTACGGATTCAAGGGAGAGCGATGCTGGATTGAAATTTGTCCATAGAGCATTCATAATATCCCATTGACCATTTCTATGCGCTCTTTGAACCCGTGTTAATATCTCAGGAACCTTACTTGCAATTCTTTCTAGGCTAACCATAGAATTTACTGAGGCAGTGCATTCTTGAAATTTTACCCGCTCAATTTGATCCAGAATTTGGTTAAAATAGGGTTCTATTTGATCCTCCATCCAATCGGAAATACGAATATCCCGGGGAATTTGAAAATTCTTCGCAAGATGGTAAAAAAATTGGGGAGATTGCAAAGCCTTCTTCCAAAATTTCTGTGATGAAACCTTTAACAAAGCGGAGAATTGAAATTTCGCAAGAAAAATCTGCCATTTTGAATATTTCGAATCTTCGGAAAATGTTAGTTCAAAATCTTCGGAATCTTCGGAATCTTTGGAAACTTTGGAAACTTTGGAAACTTTTGTATCTTCGGAATCTTTGGATAGTTCTGAATTTTCGGCAACCATGTAATATTCCTCGCTGGAATCCTTGCTATGATATACCAGTTACAATTGATCTATTTTAATTTTTGGCATGTTTTATTGGTTTTAGAAGAATTTATTCTTTTTGTCGTAAATTCCTTCCCAAGGGCAGAATAATTTAATAAATTGCACATGTATACATTTTAAAATAACGTCATCTGCTATTTTTGATTATCAATTCATACAATTTAAAAAAATTATAAAAATTGCTCCGGTGAACACAAATATGGCACAAGCAGCACAAGAAATGACTTGTTTACTTTCCGAATACTATGGTGAATATTATATTCCCGAAAATTGGGAATTATCAAAAAAATCAGTCAATTATATTGCCCAGATTAAAAAGGGCGAGAAATATATATTTGATCGCAAATTTCTAAAGACATATAATCTGGATGATAATATTTGCTTCAAGAAAACACATTTCCAAGAAGGGGATATTATTGAACAAAAATGTATTTTCAAGCAAGGAAGTAAAAAAGAAATCCTTTTCCATGGGTTTTTCATTGTTCATTTTGATAAAAATCATATTATGGGCGAAGAAATATCCCAAAAAGATGCATTGGAATATTTTGATTGCCGAGAACGACTTCCCGACGTTGGTATCGATCAACGCAATAAACTCAAAATGAAGCTCGGTACAGTGATTCGGAAACTGTCTATGAAATATGGAGAAGAACTTATTATCACAATACTCATGGATATCATGAATGATTATTTTCCAACTCCAGATTAAACAAAAAACCCTCTTATCTATTGGATTGAACTCATTTCAAGGCGAACTCAAATTATTGAGGGGTATGGAACAGATAGAGATTTCTTGAAAAAACTTGTCCATCTTAAATCCGAGCAATATCAGCATAAGTAATACACATATATGGATGAATTGAGCAAAATTGGATATTATGTTGCGAATTAGTGAAGCAGCTTCGTATCTTAGAGTATCAAAAGCGACATTAAGGCGGTGGGATCGATTAAATATACTTAAACCTGTTCGAACTCCCGGAAGGCACAGACGATATTCTCTTACCAAATTACGGTATTTCTTTGCGCCTCCTAAAGATGAAGCCCCTAAGAACTTCAAAGAAAAACACTTGCTTTGTTATGCACGAGTTTCCAGTCATAAGCAAAAACAAAAGGGTGACTTAATGCGGCAGATGAATGCGCAGGAAACTTGGTGTGGCGATAGTGATTTAAATGCTGCCCGCAATATGGCATTACGTGCTTTAGTTTCCGTATGATTCCCTTTTTTAATCTATCTCTTGTGCCTATAGGGTAC
>JABCSI010000131.1 GCA_018238965.1 Promethearchaeota archaeon | reverse complement strand
TTAACCTATTTTCTTTTTTTCATTATGATTACTTATCCATTAAGAATTAGTACTTGATTTATTGATTCAGTTATATTTTGTCGATATTTTTTAGAATAGTAATTCTCTTTATTTCTTTTTTTAAACTCTTTCAACACAAGAGAAAGCAAAATTTTATTTCTAATATTATCCATTATTTGTAAGATTAAAAGAACTAGTAGTTTACACTCTTTGTTTTTTCTTTATTGTAATTAATTCAAAACCTGCAACCGCTTCTATCGCTAGTCCACCTAAGAAACATCCCAATAAAAACATTGAAAGAGGAGCAATAATCAATAAAGGAATTAGCAAATAATTAGCGTTGAAAAATTCAGAATTGAAAAATTCATAATTTATTTGGACAAAAATTTGAAGTAAATATAAAACAATGCCTGAGCATGCAGAAACGATAGATGCTAAAATTGCTAAATTCATTGTAATGAGCACCCGTACAAATATACGGCTTATGTTTTATTTGATATGTATAGTTTCAACCCTTTCTGCCTCGATATTGGAGGATATATCGGTGGCAATTATTTTTATCCCGATTATTATTTTTGCATGCCAAGAAATCGAGGTAAACCCCTCTCCGTTCCTCTTTGGGATGACGATTTGCATAAATTTGGCCAGCACCTTGACACCCTTTGGATCTGCCGAAAATGTTATAATCGCTCAGGAATTTGGCCTCACATTAACCTTCTTCTTATCCAATCTCAGTATATATTTTGTTATCACCACAGCCCTAACTCTGATTTTATTGGATAAATTTGTTCTTCAAAAGAGTATCAAAAACAAATGGCAAGCAGATTGTAAGGATCCAGCTGTACCAAACCACACTGTCTTACTAAACAAATCTGATGCATCAAATAATCTTGTTGTACCGATCAAACCTATTGGAAGAGTGGATGTTCTGATTCCCCTTTCGGAAGAAATTCCCGCCAATAAAATTCTATTTTGGAAAAATCTGGTCGGATTATTAATATTTACAGCGATATTGTTCTTCATTCACGAAATTCATGTTGCTGGTATGTTAGGATTGCTCATTTTTGTTTTTCTTAATGCAGAAAAGAATGAAAAGGGAGTTTACCAACCCAAGCTCTCTAATTTCTTGCGTAGGGTAGATTATAAATTGATCTACTTCTTCATTTGTCTTTTTGTTTTAGTATATCTTATGGATGTCAATGGAACCATCCTCATATTGGAAAATTTTATCGAAACAATGCCTTTAGACAATATTTTCATGCTTTCCATCGTAATTATTTTATTGACTTCGATTCTATCGGGGTTCCTGGATAATGTCCCCGTTACCATTATTTTTATTCCAATTATTAATATTCTGGTGACAGGAGGGGGATTTGCCGAAACTCCATTGTTAATTCCCTTCATTCTCGGTATTAACGTGGGGGGGAACTTTTTACCCCAGGGATCGGCCGCTGACATGATGACCCTGGAATTATCTCAAAAGCATTGTGTCGAAGAAGTCAACTATAAGAGTTTAACAAAATTGGGGGGAACTTTTGCCCTGTTGCACGTGGTTTTGGGCATTGGTTATCTCGCTTTCCTGATTTATGTTTTTCCTGGGTTTTAAGACAGTTATTAATATTAATATCTTTTTTATATTTATTTTTCTTATTTTTCTTATTTTTCTTATTTTTCCTTAATCTGATTTGATTTGATTTGACTCGTTATGAAGGCTTAGCTAACGAGAAATCGAGAGATTGATTTTTAAATTTTCTGGTGTATATTCAAGAATGGGACATACTCATACGCATGGGAAATATGATGACTTTTCTAAACGATTAAATAAAATGCCGCAGGGCGCACCGGCGACAGAAACCTTATTTAAATTCTTAGAAGTTCTGCTATCGGAAAGTGAAGCCGAACTTTTATCCGTAATTCCAGTTAAGGCTTGCCCGATTCCAAAAGTGGCCAAAATCTGGAAAAAATCAGAAGAAGAAACGGAAGATCTTTTGAACGGTTTGGCCGACAAGGGCATTCTTATTGACGTGGAGATTAATGGAAAGCGAGTTTTCAGCTTGGCACCTCCAATGGCAGGCTTCATTGAGTTCTCCCTGATGCGAATCAATAAAGAAACCTTTGATAAAAAACTGCTATCGGAACTCTATTCCCAATACATCAATGTTGAGGACCAATTTGGAGCTATGCTCTGGAATCTTGAACCGGCTATCGATCGTTGTCTTGTGAACGAGGAAGCCATCCCCGAAATATACCAATCGGAAATCCTCGATTATGAAAGATCATCCCATATCATAGAAACAGCGACATGCATTACTGTGGGAACATGCTACTGTAGGCATAAGAAGGAACATATTGGAGAACCCTGTCCCCAAAATATGCCCCAAGATGTTTGTTTGACCTTCAATAATGCGGCTAAATCCTTGTCAAAACACGGAATTGCCAAAGAAATCTCAAAACAGGAAGCCATGGAAGTACTGAATCGAGTTCGGGACCTGGGCCTTGTACAGATTGGGGATAACACTCAAGATGGCGTCAGTTGGATCTGTAACTGCTGTGGATGTTGCTGTGAAGCGTTAAACGGATATAAGCAATTCGGCCATATTCAAAATATTAACACCAACTTCTATGCCAAGGTTGAAGAAGATGAATGTACCGGGTGTGGAATTTGCCAAGAACGATGCCCGGTTGATGCAATTGAGATTGTGGATGGAATTTCCGTAGTTGATTTGGAACGATGTATCGGGTGCGGAGTGTGCACCCGATTTTGTGAAACCGAGGCCATAACGCTTGGAAGAAGGGATAAGCTCCAATTTGTTCCCAAGGACTCATTTGAGCGAGTTATCCTTGAAGCTATCAGTACAGGCAAATTACATAATCTGGTCTGCGATAATTGGACCTCCACGTCAAATCAAATTTTGAACCGGCTGCTGAAATTCATTTTCAAACTGAAGCCTGTCAAACGCTCCATGGTCGAAAAACAACTGAAATCCCGTTACATAACCGCTATGATTAAAATGTACATGAAGATTGCCAAAGAGGATTTAGAAGGATTCGATTTAGCCAACTACGACCATCCCGAGTTGAAGGAAAGGGAAGAATAATCCATTGAAGATATCTTATGGAACAGAGATGTATCACCATGGCCGAAATTAAAGCAATTATCTTCGATTTGGGAAATGTCCTGATTAATTATTCCTTTGATCGGGCATTTCAAAAATGGGCAGAATTAACCGACCATCCCCCAGAATTTTTTGCAACTAATTTCCAATACGATGAAACTTTATGGCAATTTGAGCGAGGGCAAATTACCCCTGAGGAATATCATCAATATTTGTCCAAAACCATGAATATTTCTGGGGATTGGGATTATGAAATCTTTAAAGAAGGGTGGATTTTCGTTAATATCGGGCTAAATCAAAAAGCGGTCGAATTGCTTCCCCTCCTCGAAAAAAAATATTTGCTGTATGTGCTTTCCAACACCAACGAGTTGCACATTGAATCCGTAACGAAGGATTATCCCCACTTATTTCGACATTTTAAGCAAAAATTTTATTCACACGATTTATCGGTCCGAAAACCGGATGCCGAGATATATGAAAAAGTTATAAAAATAATCGATCTCCCACCCCACGAGATATTATTTATCGATGATATGGTAGAGAACATCCGGGGAGCGGAACAGGTAGGAATCCAAGGGATTGTCATGCCTTCCCCTGCAGAATTAAAGGAGATACTTATAAAAAATGGAATACTCGAATAGTGATTTGTTTAGGATTCGAGTAAATTCGGAATTATTTCAAAATTTTAGTAAATATGGATTCGTTTAGGATTTGAGTAAATCGGATAATTCTTTTTTATTCATAGACCCACCACACTCGTAGGAACATCCATGGTCTTCATAACGTTCGATGGCGAAGTTGAGCGGGACCACATATTTTCGGAGGGAATCGATAACAAAATTTACCCGAATATCTTTGATTAAGGGATCTTTCCTCAAGCACGTATCAACAAAATTCTCGATTGTGCGCACATTTGGGGCAACAATTTCCACCATTAGATTGTAAACACCGGTCATTTTAAAACAATTTATAACATGGGGGCATTCCTCAAACCGTGCCCAGATTTTCTCAACGCTTTTGGCAGATACCTCAATTCGAGCTAATTTGATATCCAGTTTATTAAATTCTGCCCCCACAGACTCCGCCAAGAGAAATTTACGCTTTAATTTGATAATCCGCGCACCCACTGCAGGTTGAGATTTATGAACCTTTTCAGCTATCACTGAATGGGTCGTATCAGGATTTTCTTGTAAGATTGTAATTATTGCTTTGTCAGTATCGTCAATGTTCAGAATTTCATCGTATTTCATTTTTATCACTTGTGGGGTATTTGGGTGTTGGGGGAATTTTATACTACATATTTCTATTACAAAGGGATGAATAAATTCTTAATTCCTATCATTAAACATTTAGAGCGCTCGGAAATTTATGAATTATTAAGAAAAGCACCTTTGGTGATTAAATTTTAATCAAATATTGTGAAAGGCAGAAGTTTGATTGTTTTGGAGCATCTTTTCGAACAAAATTTTTCATCAGGATTTTAGTCTTGGTAATTAAGATGTTAGATGAAAAATGTAGAATAGAAAAATGATAAAATGGAAAGATGGAAAAATATAGAAATGCTAAACCAAAGATTAACTCTTGGATTTCGTTACTTCTTTACTTCCGCTGCCTTTTGCGACATAAACAGTTCACACGATGGGCACGTTGTTTCAGAGCACGGATCATCGGGATGATCGAAGTTTTCGGTGTCAAAATTAACCGGAAGAATGAATGGGTGGGCATAGCTGGTAATTAAATCCATCCGAATCTTTCGCACAAAATCCTTATTCCGAAAATGCCGATCCAGTATGGTATCCAAACGTTTCAAACTCGAGCAAGCCATGAACATCAAAATATTATATTCTCCGCTTATCTTGAGCGCATTGATTATATACGGGCACGTGTTTGACATGGCAAACACATCCTCGGGCCGGGTAGTAGACATTTCAACCTTTACAAGGTTCAGGGATGAATTGATCTCAGAATTCGAAAAGTCCACTCCGATTTGGGTGGCCAAAATCCCCTTTTCCGTTAACTTTTTTATCCGAGCTCCAATAGCGGGTTGAGAACGGTTGAGAGTCTTTGCAATATGACTGTGCGTAATCCCAGGATCATCTTGAAGGATTTTTATAATGGACTTATCAATATCATCCAATTTTGAAAGCATGCTCATTTTTCGATTCTCAACTAATTTATATTAATATATAATTTAGCTTATTTCTTATAAGTTTCGATCGATAATTGTGGTTTGAATTTTACTAAATTGGAACAAAACACAAAATCGATGAAATAAGAGGGGTAGACTTCAATAAAAATCTATTAAATCCGTGATAAGTAATTTTTAATTAAGTAACCAATAATATTCCCTATAAGATTTTATAACAGTTGTATCAGTTGTAAGAATTGTAAGAGTCGTAAGAGTTGAAGTATGATGAAATCGCAAAATCAACAGCCTTGGGTTGAAAAATACAGGCCCCGCCATTTAAAAGATGTGGTGGGCCAAACGGAAATTGTAAAACGGTTAAAGATATTCACGGGACCTTCGGGAAGATCTATGCCCCATTTGATGTTTGCGGGACCCGCCGGAACCGGAAAAACAACATGTGCTCTAGCCCTAATTCGAGATTTATTCGGCCCAAAAATGAAGCGAAATGCGACCTATCTCGAATTAAACGCCAGTGACGCTCGTGGAATCGGCGTGATACGCACCGATGTGAAAGATTTTGCCAAAACACAGCCACCTCAAGGTGTTCCCTTCAAAATATTAGTTCTCGATGAAGCCGATTCTACGACTCCCGATGCACAGCAAGCTCTCCGTCGGACGATGGAAAAATTTACCCAGAACTGTCGATTTATCCTTATTTGCAATTATTCCAATAAAATCATTCTACCCATTCAAAGTCGCACCAGTCTTTTCCGTTTTTCCCCCTTGTCGGAAAGCGAAATTATCGAACGTGTCAAATTTGTGGCGGAAAGGGAGAATGTGGACATAGAAGACGATGGAATTCGAGCCCTCATCTATGTCGTGAATGGAGATATGCGTCGTGCAGTCAATTATTTACAGGCGGCGGCCAGTCTGGGAGAAAAAATAAATGAAGAGCTGGTATATCGTATCACTGGAAAGATAAACCCGCTGGAAATCCATCATCTATTGGAAGCCGCCCTGGCCAAGGAATTCATGGTAGCCAAGCGAAAATTGGATACCTTATTTAAACAATATGGGCTTTCGGGACGAAATATTATCAAACAATGCCACCAGGAAGTGTTTAACTTGGAAATATCGGAACGCGCCAAATTGGATATTCTGAAATTACTGGCGGAAATCGAATTCAGACTTTCACAAGGCGCCACCGAAGAAATCCAACTGAATTCCATGCTGGCAAAACTCGCAATTATTGATCTTTAGCATCGATCTTTAGTTTTGGTCCTTAGGGATATTCTTGGGATTAGAAATTGATTTTTTCTTGGTTTTCACGTTTTTGATATTATTGCTATTTTTTCTATTCTTTAGCTCCAAACCGACGAATAGGGATTTGTGAATCTGGTGTGCAACGTGGGCATTTTGCAGGTGGAACTCCTGCGATTGAATCAAATGCTTTTCCTGCGGTTGTATCCAGATGTCGAAGGGTGTGAATACGACGAAATCGGGATACTTCACCTTCCACAGCAAAAGGCCCTCGGATGGGAACGGGGGAGATTTTTTGAGAGTTTTATTGGTACTGGCATCAGATTGTAATCTCTCCTTTAAATCTTCTAAAGAATGATCATGTAGCCCCAAGTGAATTAGGAAATGAACCGTTCGTCTAATTTGCTCCCAGGAAAACGCTTGGGATCGAAAAATAAAAATTAATCCATCCTTATCTTGGAGGAGTGAAGCACGATCAATCGTTCTTAAGGGGTATTTATCCCATCGGGTACGATCCGTCTTTGAAAACATTTGAAAATCATAGGTTCCTTGCAGAATAGCTAACGCCTCCTTAATGGATGAAATATCGAGAGAAACTTGCAATTCCTTCGATGTGGGATAATAATAGCGATATTCTTTCCAGAGACATTCCCAGCGGGGATTAAAGGTCAAAGGTACTTCGCTGTAACGTACCAATCCTATATCGGAAGGAAGCTTCGCAGCGATTAAACGGGGATACAATGGTTTGGATGCGGTGAAACAGAATGAATATTCCCGGGCATGGACTCCCTTATCAGTTCGCATTCCAGCATTAAAGAATGCAATCTCAGAGCCTGTTTTAGATTCAGATTCTGGAGAACTATCTCCAGGAGCATCTTGAACATTCTCGTCCACAATATTGGAAATGTACCCTGCTTGCTTTAATGCATAGAGTATTTCTCCCTCAACGGTTCTTAAATTCGGTTGCCGTTGGGATCCATGAAAATTTGTTCCGAGATACCAAACTATCATGAGATACCGATGGGATTGAGGGGAACCGTCGGAATTAGCCGAATTAACCATGTTATGAGCCTATAATCGGAAATTTATGATCGATAATTTATGATTTACTTTTTAGATTTTTCACTGATTTGAATTCGAATGGATTTTTGCATTAATTTCTCCCTTTCGGCTGGAACTTTATTCAACACAGATAAATATCCCATAATTGTATTCCATACAAGATCTTGAACAAATTCCTTCAAAAATATTGGGGTTTCGTCTACAGTAAGAACTACTCGTTGATCAGGAGGATTATGAGGCTGCATTTTCAAATCGATGAGACCTGATGTGGAAAAATCCTTCAGTTCACGAAATAAGGCAATGCATACATTTCCTAACGTGTTCATAATAAAGGGTTTGGTTGGAATTCGTTGGTCATCCACCCAGAGTTTAATGAAATAATGCACGATTGGGCGTACAAGAGGCATGAGTAAAATAGGAAATCGAGGATAAAAAAAGCTCTGATTATTCCTCGGATGAAATTTGGGATTCACTTAGGGCAGCTGCCAGATAGATCGCACCCTCAATTTCAAAGCGAGGTGCCACACGGGAGCAATCGATTATAATCCGTTGATGTTCCCGTAAAATATTCAAATATACCGCCCCATAGGATCTTCCGTTGCCAAGATGTATCAGGGTTCGATAAATTAAATTCCCCGAAATGCCATCGGGTGCCACAATTATGTTGCTTTTAGCCCGGATAGCATTCTCGATTAATATTTGAGAATGATGGATTGACAATTTAGGATCCTGGGTTTTAAAATGCTTTTCCAAGGCAATCGCTTGGTTAATCGTAGTATCCACCTGGGCATCCCGACCTACATCCGATAAGCGCCCTCCGCTGAGTATTCCGATCTCAGGCTTCCAACCCATTTGTCGGAAAAAATCGAGACCCAATTGAACCATGGTTGTTTTCGATTCCAGAGAACCAATTTCATCGATCCCAACCCCCGCGAAAAAAAATTGATGGTGATCTGCAGTTTCCAATAACGCTAACCTGTACAAGGGAAGATGCTCCGATTTTTTAACATCGGACAGAGATGGTTGTGATTTGCTGGTATAGGAATGTAAAGCCTTCAAAAATTTGGAGGAACTGATCCCACCCCGAATAATTGCATCAATCTTGGAAATTTTTATTCCCTCATCCGTAGAAAAGGAAGATTGGGCCCAAAATAGTGATAAAATTTCATCTGCGGGATTTGAAAGGGAAATATATTCAATTTTCTTGGAAATCGGGGAGAATTTTGTTTGCATGAGATTGACAAAGGATAGTTCCCCCCAAAAAACAAAACTCAAGAATGATTTTTCAATAATATTGAGGCACACTTCATAAATCCGAGTATTCATTTCCATATCGTCTGTAATACCTATGGCAATAATTTTTCGGGATTTAACCGCAGCCGCTCCCATAATGTGGATGAAATCCATAAAAACACCTGAAACATAAATTTTAGCTTAGTATGATAAATATTATAATCATCTGGACGGAGTTATACACCATGTGTAAAACTGATGCCGCTATGATATCTTTTCTCCAATTCCGAATTAACCCCAAATATATAGAAAGACCCAAATAAGAAATGGATAGGAAAAAGAATATCGGTGGAACAAAAATAAAAATGTAAATGTGATATATCGCAAAATAGACCGCGGTTAGCAGGAGAGATGCCGGCTTACTTAGTTTTGATTCAAAGGATCGTTGAACAAATCCACGAAACATAATCTCTTCAGGGACGCCCACAAACACCACCATGGTAAATACAAATAATAGTAATTCTCCCAGAGTTTGAGAATCACCCAAGGCGAAATTGGCCATTTCATCGGATTCGTAGAGTACATTAACATCCATACGAAATATCCATTCAACCAGAATGGCGCCAATATATTGCAAAACAAATACTATAAGAATACCCAACAGACCTAAGAATATACCAAGAATAATTTCCCGAACTAAGGATTTTCCGGGATATTTCTCAAAATCCAAACCCAATTCAACAAGTCTCTGCTTCGATGTCAATTTTCCAGGGTAATATCTTTGAATCCATAGAAAGGGAATAATTAGAAAAAATATTGAAAAACTGCTAATAAGAACTTCCATGGTTCCATTTAAATCGAGGTCACCTGTGATAATTAATATTACGAACATAATCAACACAGTTACCAGAATAATACCTAGATAACTTAAGAGTGGGAGAAATATACCCGCTAGCACATTCCACGTTCGTCGTTTTCTCCATCTTTTCTGACCATAATACATATTTTGGGGTATTTCGACATAGGGGGCACCGGGCGTGGAGGGAAAATTAGATTGAACTGCTGAATTGAACGTCTTATATTGATTTAGATATTGGTTTTGATTTTGATTTTGATATTGATTATTGATAGTGGGATCGAAATTAACATTGACATTGATATTCGGCTTTACATAGGCTCGTCCGGATGCATCCACGAGAACTTCTCCATGGATATCAATCGCCAGAGGCTGACCACAGTTTATGCAGAATTTCGGATGATCCGAATAATTCATTTCTTTATTACAACGTGCACAGAAAAACGTTTTATTGTCATCCCGTGGTGGGTGATCTGATTTCGGGGTGGGATTCTCTTCGGGGTTCATTGAAAATGCACTCTTAACTTATATGAAATTTATAGAACTGCTAACTTTTCAACTTTCAGCTTTCCATTCCGAAGTGTTTCAGCTTCTTTAGAATTTCAATTAAATTTAGAATATTCGACAGTTAATTTCTGTCACAAAACTTTCATTATCCCGTGCAATTGTGTAACCATAAGTAGAACCAATTACGGAGTAACCAACAATGGACGCTGTGGAAAAAATACTATGGATTGAGGGTTTGAAAAACGCAATT
>JABCSI010000130.1 GCA_018238965.1 Promethearchaeota archaeon | reverse complement strand
TATTCGCCTTCGTATTCAATGTAAAATGCATTTTCATTGATAACTCTGCTTCCATTTGAATCAGCCAGTAATGTGCAGTTGTTTTCAAACTGATTGATTATCTCAGGTGTGAAATCTGGGATAAGATTCAACGCCACCTCATTTGAGTATTCATATTTCACGTCGGCCCCTGTTCTTAAATTATAATCGATGATCTCCATTGCATTTATGGAAATGAAAAAGATATTCGCGAATGTAAATAATGAGGTGAAAATAGCCAAAAGGTTGATGAACCGACGATAATCCTTTTGTTTGATCATTTGGAGTGCAATGAGATAATCCTTCTGCCCTACAAATAAATGAGCTACTTTCTTAATGATTTTGGCAAACCGACTGGGATTTTCCTTGATAAATATACGAGAAACACCAATCACTAAAACCAACGGAGAAAAAATGGCAAAAACAATAAAGAACTCGAAATACTGCAACAATTGGTCGGAGATTCGAATATAACTATCCGGAATGAAGGGAATTTGAGCGATCCAATATAGAAGAAAATACAAACCGGGGAGAAGGGATAGAAGGATTAGTAACCACCCAATTTTACGAATCTTTTTCTCTTTTCCCTTCAATTTATTACGATAAAGTGTAGATTGGGAATCTCGAGTGCGGGTGCTAAAAATTGATTTCTTTTGCGGGATGTTTTCCATATTTGAGGAAGAAAATCTCGATTTGGATTTTGTTCTCGATTTGGATTTTGTTCTCGATTTGGATTTTTTGAAAATTGATTTTTTTGAACGATCTGAGTCCGTAAGATTTTGTGATTGTTGTTGTGATTGTGGTTGTAGTTGTGGTTGTGGTTGTCCATTTTGCCCCGATTCTGGAGTCATAAATGGAGTATCACCTAATTTTACCATCTGATTAGGATTAACGGTGAAGAGAGTTGTTTCATCATAAGCAACGTCCAATTCATCTGACCCCAAAGCCAGTAATAATTCACTTGACTCGAGTTTATTTATCGAACGAATGGAAGGGATACTGGAGACTACCGCCATCAGAATTCCCACAACATAAACAAAGAGAATTGAGGAAAAACTAATTCGGAATGGAAGTTTAGTGTAAAATTCCCACGGGAGTATCGTTTGGAGAAATTCTCGATAGATTTCAAAGGTCCCCCGTCCCGCTAATATTGCTAACGTGGAACTAACCGCACCGAGTAAAACCGCTTGGACAAGAAATTGGCGAGTTATCATCCGTTGGGGTATGCCTTTGCTCCGTAACAAGAGGAACTCATCCGATCTTTCTTTTGTGCTAATCCGGAAACTAAATACACCGATGAATACTCCAAATCCCATAATTGGGAGATTCATAAACTGAAAAGCAACTCTAAGAACTGACATCATTTCACTATAATTTTCTAAGAAGTTGCCGAGATAATTTCTTACATATAGCGAGTTAGATATCCTTGGTTCGATTAATTCCATTTTGTATTGAATATCTCGAGAGGTGCTCAAAACACGTCGATGGGATAAGGACGACCGATCATAGACTCCAAACAAGCCGGCAATTTTTCTTGCCGACCGATATTGAATCTGAAATTCGTCCCAAATGGCATCAGTGAAATTGACACACATTTCTTGAACAGGGTGCATGTGGTTGGAATCTTCAAAATTGTGATAGGAAAATACCAGAGTCTTGCTCATAAAATAATTTCCGGTGTAGGACTGAAGGATTTCTTCTGTTTGGGTATCCATATAGTGAAAAAACCGATAATACCAGTTAACTACGGAAACACGATGTTTAACTGGCATGTAAATTCCCGATATTTCAAAAATAAGCGTATTTGAGATTGGAGCGGTGAGGTTTTCAAAATGATAATCTGTAGCCTCATCAATGTAATAATCTAAGGTAATTAAATCTCCCACAGAAAGATTTTGATTTAGAGCATAAGAATAATCTATAAGAATTTCATTAGACGCATTGGGCACTACTCCATCGTATATCGAAAAATATTCTCCGAATCGCGGGGAATCATAGAAATTTTCTTCAGGGAGAAAATAAGCAAAATCGATGGAAGAATTAACTTCCAGATCAAAATCCTGAATCCATAGGAACTCATGCCAACTCTCATGGATATATTCATAGGTTTCAAAATAGGAGATGAGTTTTTCCTTTTGATCGTGGAGCGTGCTTTCATAATCTGGCATATAATTGTTATCATTCTCGGAAATGCTTGTGTCGGCCAGATCATCATAACTCTCATGTAGTGCATGGGTTTGATATGAATCCAGATAAAAGTTCAGTCCAGCCACCATACTAATGGCTAAAACTAATCCCAATATGACTAATGTAGATCGCCTTAATGCGGAAATTCCTTGTTGGAAATAAAAACTAAGTTTATTCGCTATCTTTTTTCGCCTTCCTTGGATTCTTTTTAGTTATATCATTTTTAACTGTTTTCACCGAATGTAATTCTCGGAATCTTATTCTATTCGACGGGGAACTAATTTTCCTTGCAACTTTTGCAACAATTCGTTATAAAGTCGTTTATACAGGTCCAACTGGTTATTCACCCGTTTGAGTTCTTCCCGTAATCGGGTTGTTTCATCAAGTTCATCTTGAAGATTTTGCAGGGTTGTATTGGACATACCTGACCCAAAGCGTAATTTAAGATATTCCTGAATCTCCCTGTAGGGGATTTCTGCATTCAATAATTGACGGGCGTAATCAATTTTTTCCTTACTGGATTTTCCCATAGTTTCGCATCTCCTCCTCTTCAAGAATATTTATGGTTGATTGGTTCCTGATCGATTGTTTGGTGATCAAGTTTTTGGATAATCTTATTGTGCTCTTCGATTAATTCACTCTCAGACAATTCCACAATCTCATAGCGCATCAATTTTTCTCCACAATAGGGGCAAAAAATGGATAAATTTTCGATTATCTCGGAGTGATCTAGTAGTGCTATCACACTATGGCACTTTGGACATCGTACTTCTTCAGATCCGGGTGTGGTAGATTTCTTTGATTTTATTAAGTCCGGTGATTCTGCCGATTGTGTTGATATCGTTGATTTCGTTGACTTCGTGGGTTGTCTTTTCACTGGGTTACGCTGATGGTGAATGAAGTAATCGGCCAGAAATGTGCGTTTGGCAAATTGATGATATCCATATAGCTGTAGCAGGAAAATGCTCCCACCAAGGAACCAAAATATAATGTCCCCATCAATGCTATTTTTCCCGTAAGCCCACAAACCACAATTAAGGAATAAGTTCAGTATAGTTAAAATGATTAGTGCTAAGAAATCAATAAATCTATCCATCCATTTTCTATGTTCCGAGATATACAACCAATATCCCACCGAAAGCACAATTTCGGATAAAAAGATAAAATAAACCATGTCAAAAGAATAAAATGCCATTGTATATCCCGCTAAATATAGGAAAGTGGTGCCCACTAAGTTGAAAAGAAATAATTTTATATGATTTTCCCTAATAAATGAGCGATCTTTAGCTGATACGACTATGGTCGCTGAGAATTTTTCCCACAATTGCAATTGTTTATATTTACTGCTATAGACCAAGATAAAATTAAGAAGGAGGCAAAGGACGGCCAACGGGAGTTTTAACCTTGAAAGATAAACAAAAACTAGACAAATCTCATTAATAAACTGGAGAAAGATGATTTTGAGAAGATATTTCAGGCTCGATTTGGTATTATGACTATTTTGGGGTGGGTATAGAATCGCATACAAAAGAAACATGCTTTGAACACATTGAAACACCCATACGAAATCACCGATAGAATTTTGAGCAACTGGCTTATGGAAAACAAAATCGGTAAAGGGTTCGTAGAAAAACCATACATAGATCCACAGGGTCCAACCCAAGGCAAAAGCAAAAGATTTCACAATAGACAGAATTTGTTTGTAATCGGAGGATACCATTTTCAATGATCTATATTAGTAATGTGGTTATTTAAATTTTTATCATTTGTTATCATTTTGATTTTATAAAGTGCCTGGTGAGCGAATTGGGGGTTTTTAACATAATTCATTAATTTTCCCATAATAACATCTTCCTATTCTAGTTCTGGAACTGGATTATTCAATTTTCAATTTTCCACTTTCCACTTTCCAATTTGCCAATTCTAATTCTAATTCTAATTCTAATTCTAATTCTAATTCTAAAACTCCACATCGATTTTCAGCATTCCCCACAATTCTGGGTCCTTGCCCCCCTCCGAAGATACTTTTATATACCCAGTCAAGGCTTTGTTAATTATGACCCCTCATGATTCTTCGCTTCCAATTTCACCCGAATTAAAAGAAATAAGTAGGGAAATTGCTGCTATGGCCAAAATTGGAGAATGTTTTTCCCCGTATTTCTCTGAAGATGGAAAACAAATTAGTTTTATCTCGGATATCTCCGGAATTCCACAAATCTGGAAAGTAAATACTCAAGGCGGTTGGCCCCAACAAATTACGGGATTGGATGACCCAATATATAAGGTGATCTGGTCGCCGGATGGACAATACCTCGCGTTTAGCTTAGCCCCTGGAGGTGGGATGAACCAACAAATATATTTGTGTGATCCCAATGGAAATCATATAAGACGGATTACAGCAGGTGGTCAATCCAACAATTGGTTAATGCGATGGTCTGAGGACTCCCAAAAAGTAATTTTCTCTTCAAATCATGATAATGCTTCAGCAATGGAAGGATATTGGTATGATCTTGCGTCAAATCAAGAAAAAAAAATAATTTCCAATTCCGGTATCATAGAAATTACCGATATTTCTCCCGATTGCAAGTTCGCGATTTTCTATTGCATGGTGAATCGTAGTGATGATAATCTATATATGGCAAATCTTTCCGATGGAAGTGAGATTCTCCTTACGCGTCATTCTCCGCCTGGAAATTTTTCGAAGGGTTTCTTTTCAGCCGATATGAAAACAATTTATCTCTCCTCGAATCTAAATTCCGAGTATATAACATTTTCCTCAATAGATATAAGTAATCTGCCCCAAATTGGTCCAATTAAAGAATTGTATGCGAAACCCGATGCCGAGTTGGAAAATTTCATTCTTTCCAAGGATAAAACTCGTGCTTTCCTTATATGGAATATCGCAGGCAAGAATCTTCTGGAAGAAATAGATTTAATATCCTTGAAAATCCTTTCATCCCCCAATCTCCCTCTTGAAATCATCCAAAACATAACTATTTCTCCCGATGATACTTCCATTGCTCTGACACTTTCGGGCGCCACCCATCCTACCGATATTTATACTTATCATCGTGAAACACATCAGATCAACCAAATAACCCAAAGCCCTCATCCTGGGGTATCGTTGGAAGATCTGATTACTCCCGAATTACTAAAATTTCCTTCCCACGACGGATTGGAAATTAGCGGATGGCTTTATCTTCCCCGAGATTTCTCCAAACCAGGTCCGATGGTTTTCAGTTATCATGGAGGGCCAGAGGGCCAGGAACGTCCATCATTGATATATTATTATCAAGCGTTACTTCGCCAAGGGATCGCAGTTTTTGCACCAAATGTCAGGGGATCGGCGGGATTTGGGAAAACATTTGTGAATCTTGATAATGGACCATTACGAGTTAATGCTGTGAAGGACATATTGGCTTGTTGTGAAAGTCTAATTTCCCTAGGAATTGCCGCCCCCGGACGCTTAGGGATCATGGGTGGATCCTATGGAGGTTATATGACAATGGCCGGTTTGGTCGAATTTCCTGAGGTGTTTGCGGCGGGGGCCAACTTCTTTGGCGTGGTTAATTTTGAAACCTTTTTCGCGCATACGGAACCCTGGATGGCAGAAATATCGAAAATTCAATATGGGGACCCCGAAACACAGCTGGAAATGCTTCGTGAGCTTTCCCCCATCCATAAATTGGATAAAATCAAAAGTGCAACACTTATTCTTCATGGTGCTAACGATACCAATGTACCGGTGATCGAGGCAGATCAAATCAATGAATTTCTTATGAAGAAGGGTTTACCCGTAAAATACATCCTATTTCCCGATGAGGGTCATGGATTTGTCAAAACTAAGAATAAAATCACGGCCGCCACCGAAACTACTCTGTGGTTCATGAAATACTTAGGCATTCTTCCTTAATTGTCCATTCAGGGGAAGAGGAAAAGGAAGAGTAAGGGAGTATATTAGCATTATATGGTGAAGATTTTAGAAATGAATATGAATATCAATCAATATCGAAAATAAAATCTTCTGATGCATCAAACTCTTGATTTTCTGAAGTTTCTTTAGGATTTTTACGTTTCTTCAGGTAGATTATTATACCTACGATGAGAGTGATAGAACCACCTCCGATCGCTCCGATTTTCCACCAAGGGTCAAACTCATTGCGGGGATTAAATCCATATAGAACTTCCTGTGGATCGGAAAAACCATCACCATCGGTGTCTGGATTTTGTGGATTTGTAAGGAGATCTATCTCTTCTCCATCCAGAAGACCATCTCCATCCATATCGGGGTTCAAAGGATCGAGTCCATAGTTATAAATCTCTATGTTGTCATATAAACCATCATTATCTGTATCCATAGCTATTCCGAGTTGGTCAACCATTGGAAAATTATCCGTATTTAATTCGTCTATCGAATAAGGGGTTGACCAAGTTATTCCATCGGGGTTAACCAAACTATCTGTAACAAAATCTGAATAATCACTCCAATAATTTCCAATTTCGCCATTATCCCACATAGTTCCAACCGGATAGGGAATCCCGAAGACTTCAAAATGTTCTTCATTACCTATGAAAAGGTTTCTCCAAATCTTCGAGTTATTCGCAGAGTTCATACATATCCCCCGAAAATTATTCGAAATTGTAATGTGTGTAATTTCAATATTATTGGTAGATATTAAATAAATTCCACAATAGGCATTCGTGATTTCCAGATGTTCTATAAGCGAATCTGTACAATTAAACATAATCACTTGACCTACATCATTATTGTACCCAAAGTATAAGTTATCAACATTTTCAAAGTAATGCAGTGATTTTCCATTAACCTTGTTACTGGTATCAATAGATATGTTATTGGGATTTTCTAAATTGAGTCCCTTACTCATCAAATTTCCAGTTAGAATATTGTGGTTCGACCCACCCATATAAAAATCACATGTGTTGAAGTCACAACTATTCTCTAAAAAGATGTTGTTGTCTGAACGATCTACAATAATACCATCCGTGGAGAAGGAACAATTATTTCCTGAAAGCGTGTTGTTGTTTGATGCGAACAGGATAATCCCAAATTCGTTATGAATTATTGTATTGTTGGTTAAATTCACGTTGTCACAGTGTTCCAAATTTATCCCACCAAAATTTCTTTCTCCATATCCAATGAAACAATCCCGAATTACCAGATAGGCATTAGTATTGGAGATTTCTATTCCATGCATGGCAGATGCGCTAATATTGTAATTTTCTATAATATAGGGGTCGCTCCAAGTACCACTGCCTACCGAACAAAAAGCTGCCAGCGCTGGATTCCCATCAATACTAATAATAGGATCCCAACTGACGGACCGTGGCCCTTCAAAATCTACGGTAATTTCTTTGGCATTCACGTTCAAATTATGCTGATTAACTCCTATTATACCGGAAATAACCATTAATATGATGATACTTGTTAAGCGGATTGTTCGGGATATATGTTTTTTCTCAATCAATTTTGAATACATCAATACTTATTTGTGTTTTGGGTTTAAATGTATTCACAAAAAGTCAAAATTTATGGTTAGAATTTGCTAAAAAATTTTGGAAGATAAATTGTGTTTTTCCTGACTTTTGTAAAATACTCCACCGCTGGAAAATCTTGATGAAAGGTTCCGATGATGAGTCTATCTTCTGCAAAAGAGAGTAAATGCATGAATCTTTGAACGTAGTCCATCCATGGGGTGAATATATGTGCGTTTTCAATATTTGGTATCATCAACTCAGGTAGAGGTCGCCATACCGATTTGGTACTGGCCAAAAATTGATCCCGTGTCACCGTATCGGTTTTTTCCTGAAATGCCCTTGATTCATGCATGATTTTTGATTTTTTTGGTGGAGATTTATAGCGCTTAAGGACATCTTTACATCCAAGGATGGCAATATCATATACAGAGGATAATATATCTCCATTGGAATCATTAGAATTGGGTGAGTCGTTTGGGTTGTTTGATCGAGTTAAAATCACGTTCCCCCGGAGTATCAACTTTTCCTGAATCAAAAGTTGGGTTATCTTTGCATGGGTGGGAAAATAGGCTTCGGAGGATGGGATCTTGGGTGAAGAAGTTGAAATTGCTTCATTTTGGCAAATCAATACCAATCTGCCTCCTGTAATGAGTATTCGGGTGAAATTTCGAACGAGGGTCTGCATTTTGGTCATCCAATTTTGCTCGTTCTGGTATAAAGATGCGTTGTAAGATGGGATTTGTGCAATAATTAAGTGCACCGAATAAGCGGGAATGTGCTCCAAATTTTCAAGAATTTCTATTGCAGGGTTAGAGTTTTTGGAATGAATACGATCGGCTAGGAGATGGGATCGATCGATTACTGGCTGCTTTAGGTTGATTTGCATGCCGTTATATAGGCGAGAAGAATAAAATCGAGTGGCATCATGGCTTTCTCGCTTGGACACCCCAAAATCTGTTGTTTGGGTCCCCTTTTTTGTTTTTTGTGTGGTTTTTGGGTTGTTATTACGTTTTTTTTCAGGAGGTGATACAGCTTTTGCTTTAGTACTTTCTAAAGGGGTTCCTGAATGGGAGGTTATTTTAGATATTCGTTGGTTAGCAATCTCGATATAATATTCATTAATCTCGAATCCCACATATTTTCGCCCCGCACTGAGCGCTGCCAAGGCGGTTGACCCCGAACCCATAAAGGGATCCAAAATTAAATCTCCGGGCTGGGTAAACAATTGAATGAGTCGGAAGGGTAATTCAACGCGAAATGGGGCGGGATGATTAACACGACGGGCGCTCTCGGTTCCCATACTCCACAAATTCGTGAAAATTTCTTCTTGATTTATTGTAAGGGGTTTCTGATCTAACTCCTTGGGCATCTTCTTCCAGAATTCTTCCTTTCTTTGTCCATGTACCAGAGAGTTTAGAGTGTTCGGATTGCCGGGCTTCAGTGCCAAGATAATATACTCGTGGACATCACGTAAGGATGGGTTGGAGGCAGACTTCCAACTTCCCCAGGCACAACTCCCCCCTGCACTGGCATCCTTCGCCCAGATTATCTCTTGGTTTATATCAAATCCGATTTCTTGTAGTATTTCAATCACATAACAATCGAGGGGAATATACGGTTTGCGCCCCACGTTAGCGATATTCACTGCCGCCACTCCCCCGGGTTTTAACACTCGCCACACTTCCCTCAATACGTCTTCTAACAGTTGTAAATATTCGCCCAAAGAAAGGTTGGCATCGTATTGTTTGGTCACGTTGTAGGGGGGAGAGGTGACCATAAGATTGACCACATTATCCGGGAGGTGGGTCATTTTCCTACTATCTTGCAAATATATCTGGTTTTCGTATGTTGAATTGGCCATTTTTCCCTTCTCTCAGCAGTAAACTCCAGTCCTTGTGATAAGTATTCAAGGGCTAAGGCTTATTTCAAACTTGTTATTTGTTGGTGCTGACCTTCCCAACTACATGTTTGCTCTTGTTTTGAATAAGTAGCTTTTTATACCGGAGTATTATTTATATGAATATGGCAGTTATCAAAACCAAAAATAAGCAAGCAATAGATGAATTGCAGGCAAAATTGATTCTCAGACTTGGACGGAAAATCTCTCAGCAAGAAACATTAGATCTTTGTATTCTTAATGCCACAAACAATTTTGAGGACATACTACAGCTTGCTTCCACCATCCCTAAGTTATCTCCCGAAAAGGCAGAAAGAATTATTAAAAAATTTGAAGCATATGCCGATTCTTATTATAATCCCGAGGAGAAATTCGACTCCAGCATAGATAACGATATATATTCTTTGTGAGAGGATGTAAAGGTGGGAATATTTATCGATACAAGTTTCTTTCTTGGTTTAATTCATCCGAAAGATAAAAACCATCTAAGAAGTGTAGATTTACTAAAAGAATTGAGTTTGGGGGGTTATGGTTTAATATATACATCGCCTCTAGTCATATCAGAAACTGCAACCATCATACTAGTCCGGACAAAGAACAATTTCGATCTTATTAATGATTTTTATGATCTAATATATGGCGAAGAGCAATTTATACGAATAATTCCTTGGACAACCGCCCTGGAGCAACAATCGTGGCGGATTTTTTTGAATCACAATAAAAATGCAAAGTCAAAAAAGGAATATCTGAGTTTCGTTGATGCAAGTAATATTGGGCTTTGTCGTCATTTCCAAATCGATCGAATTATCGCCTATGATGGGGATTTTGAGCCATATTTAATTC
>JABCSI010000358.1 GCA_018238965.1 Promethearchaeota archaeon | reverse complement strand
CAATTAGTTAATTAATATATATTCTTTTCTCATATTAACTGAAAGCTGATAACTGTAAACTGAAAACTTATCTTTTTCCTTTTCTTTCTTCAGTTAGCGACGAGTTTAATCGAGGCAATATATACGGTGAATTTATTGGGTTCATCGCTAAATCTTTATGCCGCAGGAGTCGTTTGGATGCTGGGAGCAGGATTTTTGGTTGTGATCCCATTAAGAATTCGGGTTTTTCAAAAATTTTCAAATAAGCCGGAATCCTTAATCTATCGCATGGGGGTCTACTTGTATGGCCCAAAATTTGAAAAACCGTTCATTTATAGAAAATCTTCGCAGATCTGCGCAGGGTTAGTTATCATAGCTCGACTCATTACTCCTTTTCTAAAATCCCGTCCAACAATTATTGTTGCAGGGATTGGAGTTTTGTTCTTCTTGTTATTTTATCCCCTCTATTTACTCCAACTTGACACGAAATCCAGTACAGAACAAGGTTACTTACACGGATTAAGTTTGGCGCTCGCTACCCTAGTATCCATTCTGCTCAGAACCCTGGGCGCAACTCGGGATATATCATATCTGGGTTGGTATCAACTTATTGGCTGGATTTTTGGAGGTATTTGCGTTATCGCATTATTGAAATTTGATCAATTGTTGGATTACTCTCCAGAGACACAACCACCATCTATTTCCCAAAAAACCACAGCGGAACCTACAAAAAAGGAAAAACGCCAGGTATTTCTTGCCAGTTTTAGTCTATTAAACATATTTATTGCAGTGATTTTTGGTTTTGGAAGCCCCACGGTATTCGCACGCTGGACCGAAGGAAATTATCCCGCCATCAATATTATTTTAGCCGTATTATTTGCGGGAATCATAATTCTCGCGGTGATAAAGCCGGGATTCATGAAAAAACTACCTTCATGGGCTTTGTGGGTATGGAATCTAGTGTTTACAATCTTGATCGTTCTCACAATCTTGGTGCATACAATCCAATTTCCACCGAACCCAGGTTCGCCTGTGGTGGTGGTTCAATCTGCTATGTGGTATCAACAAATCCCACTATATTTGATGCTTCTTACATCCCCGATTCTGTTTTTGGATGTAATGCTGGTAGTCTCCCAATTAATCCGTTCATCCCCAAAACTACCCCAATTATCTGCAGGATTTTCCTTGGGTGGTTTATACTTCATCATCCTCATATTCATGTCCATTTTCACCAATGTATGGGGATACGTGAAGCCTATTAGTAATCTATTTAGGAATCTATACTGGTTGCCATTTCTAATCATCGGTCTATTTATGACCCTGGGTGTGCTCGTAATTAAGCTCAAGGACCACTCCTTTGCCCACATTTCCCTGCAGAAAATCACCAGTTACAGCCTTAAGGGTGTTACTTCGCTAATTCTGGTCGGAATAATCTTGGGTACCCTTCTGGTCATACCTCATCCAATTAACGATGGAACAAGTCCAGTTACTTCCCTTACTGTGATGACCTATAATGTTCAACAGGGAAATAATGAAACCGGGGAGAAAAATTATGAAAATCAACTTGAAATCATCCTTAATTCGGGGGCGGATATTATTGCGCTGCAGGAATGCGATACAGCGCGCATAGGTTTGGGAAATAATGATATAGTACAATATTTAGCTACAAAGCTCGACTATTATTCATATTATGGTCCGAAGACAGTTACAGGAACCTACGGAACGGCTATACTTTCCCGTTTTCCAATCACCTATACGGAATCTCTCTTTTCCTACAGCCATAAGGATGAAACGGGGACTGCTTATGCAATCATTGAGATTAATGGAGAAGAATTCCATATATTCTCTTCGCATCCGGATGGAAATGCGAGTAACCATCTCGATCACATGAATGCGATAATTGATAAAGTGACCGGCGAATCGTTGACAAACGTAATTTCGATGGGGGATTTCAACACACGCCCTTATTCTGAATATTATAATATCTCAGTTGCGGTTCTCAATGACGCTTGGATAATGCAATATCCCACCGGAATAGATACTTTTGGGAATAACATGACCAGGAGAATCGATTACATTTTCATTTCACCCGAATTAGCCGTGGAAAATGCATGGGTTATCCCCGAGGGTCCATCTCAATCGGATCACAATGTATTTTGGGCCACAATCTCTTTGTAAACCTTTGGTAAGCTTTGCTTTTTTTTTAACTCCTTATTGCTAATATTTTTCTATTATAGAGATGTTATATTTGAGTATGGGTAAAATTGCGCTTTTTTACGGAACGCGGTTTGGGGGAACTACAAGAATCGCACAGAAAATTTCGGAAGTCCTTGCCTCCAAGGACCATGTTGTGGTTCTAAAAAACATTGAAGAACTAGAGGGGTTTTCGGAAACAGAGACAAAAATGTTTGATGGAATTATTCTCGGCTCCGGAATTCAAATTGGCCAATGGACCGGAAAAATGAAGGCGTTTATCACCAAACACAAGACGCTCCTCTCCAATGGAGAACTCAAATTGGGGTTATTTGTAAGCTGTGGAACGGCCCATTCGGAAGAAGGAAAAACAAAGGCATGTCAGGATTACATCACGAATTTTTCAACCGAATTCGGCTTATCTCCCGATGTAACTGCAGCCTTCGGTGGAATATTTGATTTTAGCAAGAAATCATCCCATGGATTTCTGAAAAAGAAGGTGTTAAGGGCTATCACAAAAAAAGAGTCGCCCGGAAAGTTTGATCTAAATGGAATTAATGATTTCCGGAATTGGGAAGAAATTAGTGCTTTTGCGGAAGATTTTGCAGAACTATTCTAAGGAAAAATAAATTGGTGTGTTGAAAATGGAAAAAAACTTGGAAAAAAACTTGGAAAAAAACATTATTAAATCTCACCGTAGTCTTTGGGATCGAAATAGGATAAAGAATATTACTAAAAAAGGACGGTATGATGTCTGGTTTACACTTATTAATGACTTAGAGCGAGGAGAAGCGTATTGGATCCGCTATACGCTACTGTGCCCTAAAACAACTTACATTCCCGATGAATCCAAATCCCTAGATGAAAATATCGATGGAATGGAGGGAGGTCGTTGCACCCTCTGGTTTGGATATTTTAAAGCAGGAAATTCT
>JABCSI010000129.1 GCA_018238965.1 Promethearchaeota archaeon | reverse complement strand
AAGATCCAAATTGTGGATTAAAGGATATAGATTTTGATAAAATTCAATTTCTTGCTGTGATATCGGAACCAGAAAACCGCTTTCAACGGGGATAAATGTTTGAAGGTGATAATTAGAATATTCCTCCTTGATTTGTTTTGTATAGCCCCAGCGAAAATGTTGAAGCACTTCTCGTAAGTCTATTTTAAGTTTTACATGAATATGCTGGATATGTAACCAAAAGCATGTATCTATGAGAAAGAACATGAGATTTACCTGATTTAACTGATATACTTGATATTTCTAGCATTCCTAACTCTGATTACAATATATTATAATATTGGTTTTTTCAAGTGTTTAGCATCGGTTTTTAAGAAATGTGTAATATCCAGCTCGTGAATGGCCACTAACTCACTTTCGCTTAATCCAGCGGGTATTTTTTCGGTTACGTTTCGGATTGCACCTTGCTGCATAAATTCGTAATAGGTTAGACCGGATAATTTAAACGCTTTCTTTTTACTTATTTTTCCCTCGTTCATGAGTGAAAAAGCAATATCCACACGGATATGCTCCAATTCCTTTATTACGATACGTTTGGATAATTCTGCCAATGAGATACACCTAACATCAGCAATTTTCTCCAATAATTCCTTTTCAATCTCGCCAACGCGAAAATTAATCTGATACATCGACATCATATAGATATTCTATACACAAAGATATATAATTATCGATTTTCTGCTATGAAATATAGAATCATCTTAGAAATTTTTAACTCGTTGTAATTTGTGAGATATTAAAAGTGGTGCTTACATTTTTTTCTTAAGATGGCACACGCACAGATTTTGGAAGGAAAAACAGCATTTATTACAGGCGCGGGATCAGGAATAGGACGAGCCCTCGCCGTAGGATTCGCCAAATATGGCGCAGATATTATTCTTGCAGGTAGAAATGAATCAAAGATGATTGAAACCCAAGAATTGATTACGGCCCAAGGTCAACAAACATTAATCACAATCGTTGATGTCCAAAAATATGAGGATTTTGTTCGGGCTTTCCAGGCTGCGAAGGAAAAATTCGGCCATATTGATATTCTGATCAATAATGCGGGGTATTCCCGACTCTACCCCTTTACCCATCCCAAATGTACGCAAGAAATCCTGGATAATATCGTGAAAACCAATGCTTTTGGTCCCATGTATGGAAGCCATGCTATTCTGCCCTTCATGGTTGAGCAGGGAGGGGGAACTATTTTATCCACGGGAAGTATAATTATCGACCACCCTTCTCCAGGATGGACAGCTTATTCTATGTCAAAATCTAGTCTTGTGGGATTCACGGAGTGTTTGGCCACGGAACTCAGTCAGAAAAAAATCAATGTTAATTTAATTATGCCGGGGATAATTCGGACGCCATTTCTTCATGGAATGAAGGAAGAATTAATCAATTCTATGAATCCAATGCAACCTGAAGAATTGGTGGATTATTTTGTATTTTTTGCCACCAAGAAGGGCGCCAAATTAACCGGGCAACTTGTAAATGTTGAGCACATTCAAACACTTATTGACCAAGCCGCTGATTTGCCGACCGATCAAAGAAATTGGGGGGGCATTAAAGCCATGGCGGAAGAATCACTGCCGAAAGATGTATTCAAAAAGATCAAAAAACAAAGGAAATTGGTTAACTTCATACTTGAACCATAGAATCATCTTGGATATTTTCAAGAACATTCACAAAGAACCGCATTCAGAATTTTTTTATGTTTTAAAATCAATATCATCGAGTTTTGTCAATACAATTAGATTTCATTGGAATTCGTAAAGCTTATGCAAAGCTCAATGCATTCAATTATCTAAAAAATAAATAAAAACAAAACAAAAATTCTATATTGGTGTAATAGTATTTTCTTTTTAGGAAGGAATGATTTTGAAATCACCAAATGAGTTAAAAAAGAAGGGAATCGAAGCATTAACGAATGCCTTAGGTCCCGTCGGGATGGCAAAGTTTCTTCAACAATTTGATTTGGGAAGTGGAGATTATACAAAGGATCGGAAGAAGTGGTTAGGGACTGAAACAATTAAATCTATCACAGAAGAAATAAAAAAATCACAAGAAGAAGATTAAACTTCTTTCTTGTTCAAATTGATACTTTTTTATCCCAATCAGCACCAATTAATAACGAAACCATGCGCTAATGCTCGAATTCTAACAAAATTATCCGATAGGTGTATTTAGTTCAAGATTGATTAATTCCCTTTTAGAGAATTAAGATCATCCATTTTCACTTTGGGAACCGATTACAGAAATTTCCATATTCCAAATTGAATCGAAGATTTCATTTTTTTAGAAAATCAGAAAGATTTATCTTGTCGTAATTGAGTCCCTCGATATCGGTTTCAGATAACGGAGTAAAAGCAATTTCATATTCAGGCTTCCGAACCCATTCTAAATTTTCCCGCTTCCAGAATTCCACGATTTGCAAAGATTCCGCATTCATTGTATTACCGACACATTCATCATGCCCGAGATAAATCCCTCTTGGATCATTATGCCGGGGCGGATCACCGTAGTGAACAGGGTTTAAGAAATATTTTTTGTTATTGATTACCTTGTACTCCAGAGACGCAGATTGGGAGGGTTTGGAATGGAGCATTTCAACCAAAAACGATTTCTTACAGTTTTGGCACTGGATCTTAAGCAGGACCACTTCGACCGCGTAAAAATTAGAAGATAGGCTCGGATGGAATGGATCATAACGAGGCTCGCCATTGTTTCCAAACCAAATTGGTTCACCGGCAATGCGAGAGGTGATGTCGGAGTATTTTGGCTTCATGTTTGATATTCCGAGACTATCCTAAAATACATTTGGGGGTGGCAATTTTCTGGTTTGCGGATGAGAAAACTTTCAATAATATTATCAAACAAATGCATTTAGTTCAAGATTTGAATAAAATACTTTCCATCCTTCAAACAGATTTTCAAAAAATAACCCATTGAAGGTAATATCCATTCACAATTATCCGAATGATGGTTCGATTTCCCCGTCAGATCCGTCAACGCGTGTGTTTAGAGCGGATCTCCGAACCATAACTCCAGTGAAGCGTAAAAAGATCGCCAATTCGACACCAAAGTTTGAAAAAACGCCGGATTGAACGAATATTTATTGACATGCCCATCCCTCCATGCAATCAACACTTTTTTCTTTGTGAAGAATCGCAAATGTTTATACACAGTATCTGGAGATTTCCCGATAATGACAGCCAATTCGTTGATATCATAATGTCGGGTTCTGAGGCATTCCAAAATGAGAAACTGATCAAAATTACCTAAAATCTGCCCAAAAGTAATAAATTCAGGGATAATATTAATTTCTGGTGACTCTGAACTATTTTCGGAGGGGAGTATGGATGATGGTTGTAAGAGAGGTAGGTGCTTCTCTGGTGGGGGTTGCTTCCCGGATACAATTAACCCAGAGGGGAGCTCAATAAAGGTCACAATGTGCGCAATGCGTTCTTTAAACATATGTGATCGCGATTTGTAGAGCAAAGTTTTGACAGTTCCATCAGTTTGTGGAAGGTCTACAATCTGATCGTGAAAATCTAAAAACTGGTTAAGATTCTCACTCTCGGTCCTTGTAATCACTGCTTCTGCTTTTTGGGGCAGTGCACTTCTTCTGATACTTTTTTCTAGAACTTTCAAAAATCTGAATGTGCTAAATAAAGAGGCTTGTTCACAATATTCAGAAAAGATAGAACTAAATTTGGTATTCGCAAACCTACAAAAACCCTTTTGGAATATTGCTGTGGCGGAAGGGCCCTCTTCAACGAAATTTTTATATTTCTTCGCCTCATTGAATAAGTTTAAATAATCTTGAAATCGATCAAATCCTAATTCCATCGTTGAAAGAAGAGTTGGTTCATGAATTGGTTCGTAGATTACTCCCATCACCTTCTGCACTTTCTTTGAGGATACAAAATTGGCAGGTTCTTGATTCGTTATGAGAAATATCGGCATTCTATGATGGCTAAGTAAGGAATTTATGGTCTCTTCGCCATTCATTTCTCCATTTAGGTTTATATGTACGAAAACTAGGTCGATAACGCCGCTATTTACAGCTCTAAGGGCATCTTCCCCATTATCTACGATTTTTTCAATATGATATTCATTTTTTTCCAAAATCGCTTTGATTTCTTGATAATTTGGAACCACTAACAAGATTTGACTAATTTTTTCCATGGTTGGTCTTTTCCAGAGTGAATGAATTTCATAGAAGATTATAATTTAAATTTCAAAGGTAGAATCCCCAAACCAATTATCTATGGAATTGATCCAAGATTTCATAAACTTCTCAATTTGCGTAATAGAAGCCTTCAGGGGTTTATAATAAGTCTTTTTGCCTCGCTTCACCGCTTTGATTAGATTTCCTTGTTCCAAAAACTTCAAGTGCCTCGAGATGGTAGGCTGGGACTTTTGGATGATATCTTGTAAATCGGTTACAGAATATTCATGCTGGGTTAAGAGGTAGAAAATTCTAAATCGATCCTCATTCCCTCCTGTAAATTTAAACATCGAGATCATATCAACATTTAGTTCATCTTCACTAAAATCTGTCCACATTTGTCGAAGATGTTGCACATTTTGGGCAATATCTGAGGATGAATATAATATTTCTAGTTTTTCTCGAATGGCGTCATCAATATCATGTTCTTCCATACTCATTTCTTCCCTGCTTATTTCATCAAAACCGATTATACAGATTGTCAAATAATTCTATTATTTACTTTTATTATTGCCAAATCAAACTTATATATACTATCTTAAAAAATAAAGCACATTATTTAAAACTTATTCATGTGTATTCATTTATATTCGGAGAATTACAAAGAAAAGAACAAATGTATGTATACAGAAATGTTCTTTGTATCTCCCCAATAATCATCTGGATGGAGTTTAGGGGGATGTAGAGGTTTTTTCCATTTTTCTTTATTCATTTTTGGAATCTTTCTAATTTTCTAATGTAGAATTTCTACAATACTAATGCCTGAAACTGCAAAACTGCAAACATTCCAAAATATGCAAATATATCTATATATATTCTATGATATTTAGTTTTTTACAAATCTTTATATTGGATCTTACTTTTTGAATTTTGAGTTTATTATGGGATTATTTTCATTCTTGAAACGCAGTACCAAAAACAAAGCCCTGTTCACCGGCCTTGATCATTCTGGTAAATCGACGATCATCTCCTTCCTCCAGGAGGGTAGATTTGTAGAACATGTGCCCACTATGGGCAAGGACTTAACCGAGATGGAAGTCCAGGGTGTCAGAATTAATTTCTTCGACATGGGCGGCCAAAGCCATTTCCGGCAGATGTGGTTAGGGGAAATGGACGATACGAAGTGTGTTGTTTACGTAATAGACAAATCCGATACGGCTCGATTCAAAGAAGCAAAACAGGAATTGGGCAAAATTTTACCCATCCTCAAAAAGAAGCAAATTAAACTGCTCATCTTTGCAAACAAACACGACCTTGCCCCTGAGGTAGACTTGGGACAAATCATCACAGAATTTGAATTGGCCAATATCTCGAACTTTGAGATTGTGGAAGTCTCAGCCAAAACAGGATACGGCATGACCGATGCATTCGTGAAATTCTACTCTATTTTGACTGGACAAATTATCCGAAAGAGCGTTGTGGCATCAGCAATTTCCATCTACAACGAAGGAGGAGTGCCTCTAACAGTTCAATCGGGTGGCGATGATGAAGAATTCAACAAAAAGATTTTGGAAGGAGGCTTTCTCTCGGCGATCACTGCCTTTGCGAAAACCAAAATTAAAAACTCCAGTGTGAAGTTTGAAAGTCAAGATGATGGCACCTATATTATTCTACGTAGCGATAATCTGATCGGAGCGCTTTTGTGGAAAGAAGATTTACAAATTCCAATTAATGTATCCGAAGAAGCCCTTAAGGAATTGATGGACCACCTTGAAACACTACAGGTCCACAAACACGAAGAAGAAATTTCTCACCTAGTGCAACAATATTGCACCAACTTAATGTAGGGATCATAGGAATGAGTGAAGAAGAAATGTCCAGTGTTGTCTCATGTTCAATGGTTTCTGGGTTAGAGGGCCATACCGGTTCTAACCCAATGGTGCTGAAAGTCCACCCTCCTGTGCAAGATTTCACAGAGGAGACAATAATATCCAAAGTTCTCCCCCATGGGGCCACACCCTATAAATTTTATATCGATCATATGGATTCGCGCAAAATTTTGGTCTATACCTTTGAAATCCATCAAGACGGTCGAAATGATTTGGGATCCATCGGTTTCGTTGTTGGGAAAGATACAATAATCGACAATTTAAAAATTATCATCCAAGCGTTGGTGAAAGAAATGGAAGATAATCAACTACTCGATTTTACCACCTTGCAAGCTTACTTACCCAAAATAATTGAGGGTTTGAATAAGCAAAGCAAAATTAAAATCGAAAAAATGAAATTCGATGTTGCTTCTGTATTGAGGAATAACAAAATTGAATTGCAGCTAGGTTCACGAAAAGCGAAAGGGATGTTTTAGATGACAGATATTCAATCCATTTTGGGCCAGGTCGATTCGTATTTAGCAATTATCATCCTACCCATCATTGTATTTCTTCTTTTTGGACGAAATATTAAACAATATCGCGAAACTTCAAGTTGGAGTTGGGTGCGAACTTTATTGGCCTTGGCAATTACCACAGATGCCGCCCAAACATTGATCAAATTACTTTATAGAACATATGATGTTGCATTTTTAGCAGGAATTATGACAAAGGATGCCAATGGAAGTTCTCCTATGGATTTTGCCTATGGGTTCATCGTAATGTTTGGCATTATTTTGACCGCCTATCTTAATCGAAGGGATGAATTTTTGCTTTTCTCAGTTTTCTTTCAAATAGGAGCCATTATCATCTATTATACCACAGGTTATATTCAATTTGAGGATTATTTCGTCTATATCTTCGGAGTTGTTGCCCTTCTCTCTCTCTATGAAACAGGTATTCGTGTGAAGGATAACAATGGGTTGGGCTTTGCCATTTTCTACACCATACAATTCACGGTCATCCTCGAAATAGGTATAATTGGAACGATTTTATCCATCACTGCTTATATTTTCGGATTTTTCCTGGCTACAGGATTATTCCGACCCTTTGGAAAAGAGGACTTCTAATCATGGATCAATTTAATTTGTTAACGGCTGCGAGAATCTTCGGCGAGTTAGGCGGGATTATTTTAATCATCTTGGCTTTAGGTGTTGCCTTTGCCACATGGAGAAAAAATCGAAATCCAATTGATTTAGGAACACTCTTTTTGTTTGTAACAGTCGCAGTGGCTATTATCTACACCGGTGTGCGCGCTACCCTCATAGATTTGAATTTATTAGATTCTTCTGTCTTTTTGAAGATTGGATTATTGGATCTTGGTGATTTGATGACGGTTTTAATGGCCTCCGCCTATGTCTGGTTCATAGTCTATCTTTACCAGTTGAAGATTGTTTATTCGTTGCCATTGGTTGCCGGGTTCTTCTTTTCAGCCTATGGAATGCTCACCGGAGATGTGATTCCCATCCTAGATTATGTTACCTGGACTATGCTTCCGGCTACGCTTGTATTATTTATCAATGCTATCAAAAACAAACAGGGATTATCCTTTTCGCTGGCCATTCTGGCAGTTGCCGCAGTGTTAATTGCAGTTGTTAATCCAGCATCGATTTTTGCCTATGCCATTAAGTGGTTTACCGGGATCAATATTATCTTGGGTCAAAATGGCTGGTGGGACGATCATGTGTTTTTCGATCGCAAAAAGCGTAAACAGATTCAAAACGTGTGGATATCACGCATGACCACCTCTGTTTAATTATCCAAATTATCTGGATAATTAACGTACCTTTTTTCTTTCTTTCATTCAGTATGTCTCTCTTTTTCCTTAACATTATTCATTTTAGTCTTGCTCGAGCTTCTCTTAATGCATCTTGAAATGGTTTATCTTTAGTTTTACCTTCAGAAAAGTCGGCATACCTTCTATTTGATTCATCAATCCATTGTTTTTCGACATCTAAATTTTCTTTATCATTTTCTAAACTAAGAATTAATTTTCGGATAAGAATCCCTCGGTCAGGAGTCAATAAATTAAGGGCCTTCTTTTCTATTTCATCGATATTTGAAGCCATTTTTATATCCAACATATTATAAGAACAACAAATAGAAAAAAGTTTATAATCTGAAACAAATCTAAAAATCAAAAAATCACTAAATCACTAAATCGGCTTTACCAAATATTCGCAAAATCATCGCTGAACATTTTATCACCCTTCTTCACATCATAGGCTCTGTGAAAAGGCGAAAAATGGCTTAGAGCTCCATTCACTCGCCAATGGGAAGGTGTGTGGGGATCGGTTTGAATGCGAATATCCACAGCCTCGGGACGGATATTGCCCCTAAATATTCGGGCATAGGAGAGAATGAATTCTTTTTCAGCTATCTCCTTATTAACATCATTATTATTTTCTTCAGGATGATTTTTGAGGTGATGGTGGAGCGCATCAAAGCTCACCAATAAACCCCCCATGTCGGCGATATTTTCACCCAGGGTGAGTTTTCCATTTATATTTTTGCCGTTAACGGTAAAGGTACTGAATTTGTCCTCGTAATATTTAGTTTTCTCATCGAATTTCTCCAAATCTTCCTCAATCCACCAGTTTTTCAATTCTCCCTTATGGTTGAATTTTCTACCGTTGTTATCGTAGGAATGCGTCATTTCGTGGCCAATTACGACTCCAATACCTCCGTAATTTATGGAATCATTGGCATTTGGATCGAAAAAGGGAAACTGCAATATACCGGCAGGAAATGTAATTTCATTTTTCATGGGGTGGAACATTGCATTAATAGATTGCGGGTGCAAGGCCCATTCATCCAAATCCGTTGGTTTAAAGAATTTCTCTACATTAATTCTGAAGTCGAAACTTAAACTGGCAATTACATTCTCGACAAAAGGTTTACAGGGATCGATGTGGAGTGAATCGAATTCGGGCCATTTATCCGGATACCCGATTTTTGCTCTGAAAACTTGATGTTTTAACAATGCCCTTTCTTTAGTTTCTTCACTCATCCAATCCAAGTTCAAAATTCGCTTTTTCAAGGCGACTTGCAAATTTGTTACAAGTTCAACCATACGCCTTTTGGATTCGGGGGGGAAAAATCTCTCGGCATAGTATTTTCCCAACAGGATTCCAATTTTAGAATCGTAGGAATTTATGAAGGCCAAAACCCGTTTCCATCTGGTTTTCATAACCTTTTGACCCTGCATTGTGCGATTGAAGAAATCGAAATGAATTTCCTCGAATTTTTTATTGATATAGGGGGCAAAACGCAGTAAAACCCGGTATTTGAGAAATATTTTCCAATTTTCGAGCGCCTGATTCGAAATTAACTTTTCTATTCGCAGATAAAATTCTTTGTTATCGGTGCTGAGATAAGGAACTTCTTGCTTCGCAGTTATGTCGAAAAATACTTTCCAATTCAGGGAAGGGGTCCACTCCTGAAGTTCGGCAACGGTGGTTTTATTAAAATATTTATCGGGGTCATTTCGTTCGAAATTTTTAGGAGTATCCTCTGCTAATTCAAGTTCAAGGGCATAAATCACCTCGGCCTGTGCTTTAGCCTCATCCTCCGAATTTCCAGAATTTCCGGACAACAATAATAGATTTTTAATAAAATCTCGATATTTTTCACGAATTTCAGCCCGTTCCTCGGCAAAATAATAATCCCTATCGGGTAATCCTAATCCTGCCGTAATAAAGTAGGGAATTACCTGTTCTGGGCTATCGGCATCCGGTTCTGCTATCATATAGAACAAGGGGTTTACATCCATAGATTGCAATTTGGCGATCACGGCAATTAGATCATTCTTCATTTGTAATTGATCTATTTGATCAAGCAACGGTTTAATAGTAGATACTCCCATTTCCTCAGAGAGTTCTTCATTTAATCCGGAACGGTAGAAATTGATCACTTTTTGATATTCGGGATTCGCATTTTCAGTTTCCAATAATTCTTTAAGTTTATCCCTTGTTTCATCGATCAGGTTTATCCTGAGACTGCTTTTAATATGGTCAAACTTTTAAAAAAGGCCGGCTTAAAAGTAAATTACAACACCAATCAAACCTGTTGTGGCCAAATGGCTTTTAATAGTGGTTTTTGGGATGAAGCAAAAAAGTTGGGTGAAAAGTTTATTGGTGATTTTAACAATAACCGAATGATTGTCGGGCCTTCTGCTTCTTGCATTGGTTATGTGAAAAATAATTATGGCGAGCTCTTTCACAATACAGCTATCCACAACGAGTATAAAGCTTTGCAAAGAAACTTTTACGAGTTTACTGATTTTTTGGTGAATGTTTTAAAGCAAACAGACTTTGGTTCTGTATTCGAACACCAAGTTACTTATCACGATTCGTGTGCAGCTTTAAGGGAA
>JABCSI010000128.1 GCA_018238965.1 Promethearchaeota archaeon | reverse complement strand
GTCAGAAGTTATTGATGTGCCTACTCAGGAGAATGTTGATAAATTTTTATCTGTACTCAACGACCAGCCACAAAGAACTATACTCACTCCTGGCGAACAAATGGGATGCGGTTCACATGGAATTCTTGATGGTTATGTGGAACTCAGATACAAACATTGCAAGGCAATGGATAGAGCTAAAGATAAAATTGATGAAATTGATAAAGAATTCGAAGCGATTTTTAAAAGATCATATGGTGGTCAGATAGAAGGATATAAATTAGATGATGCAGATATCGTTCTTCTGGGTTCTGGGAGCATGTGCGGAACTATCAAGACAGTTATCGATGAAAGAAGAAATAAAGGATTAAAAGTGAGCAGACGTAAGTTTTTGATGTCACCGTCTCCTCTTTCCCTGCATTAAGATAGAGCTGCATATCGGAATGAATGGCTAAGTAACTTTCGGATGCATTTGTAACCCCAATAGTCGTAGGTTTTGACTTTAATGATTTTAATTTTGGAAGCAATTCCACCACCTCGCCGGATTCACCCGATTGGGATATCAAAACAATACCAGTGTTTTCAAAAGCATGGTCATTATTCTCATCTGGAAAGCCATGGAGCAGAAATTCCCCCGCTTCCAGCATTTCAACGACAAAACCCTTTTGTTTTAGCATATAAAGGGGAACATAACTGCTGAAATAGCTCGAGCCCATTCCCGTAAAAATTAGCCTTGAAATTTTCCCGTCTTGGACTAGTTTTCTAATTGGCTTAAAAACGCTTTCAAAATTATCTGTTAGGTAGTCAAGAGCCCGCCTTAATGCAATTCCCTGGGAAAGAACCTCTTCTAAAAATTGATTCATCGATGATATTAAGTTGAAATGATTTGGTAAAAATTATTTGGAAAAAAAATTTGGAAAAAAAAAACTCATAATTCCCCCCTCCTACGGGACCAATAACCGCAAATCCCTCCAGAAATCGCCTTAAAAGGTACAATCACTAAAACTATATCAATAATCGGCCTCTACACCTCCACTCCATAACTACAAGGGCAGTAAAAAACATTTATTAGGAAAGAAGAATACGACAAAAATATGGATAAAATGACACTTCCCAATGGCGAGGAATTTTTCTACTACGATACTCTTACTACGAAGATTGTGTATCCCGAAATTTTTATTGATCATGTCTACCACCAGCACGGGATTACACTTCAAGATGGGGACGTCATTTTTGATGTGGGAGCCAACATGGGAATGTATTCGCTCTATGCGTCAAAACAAGCAAAAAATCTGCAAATTTATACTTTTGAACCCGTCCCAGTCATCTTCGAGATTTTAGAAGCGAATCTCTCCACTCTTTCCAAATTATCCCATACCGTGAAAAATTATAATATTGGGCTTTCAAATGAACCAAAAATGGCTGAAATCAATTTTTTACCCCATTCGTCAGGGGAATCATCTTTCATACCCGTAGATCTGGACTTTAAAGTTTTCAAAATCATGGAAAATTTTAATGAACTCATTGGGAAAAGAAGACCGAAATTGCGGTTAATGCCCAAATTTTTACGAAAAATATGGATCCGCCGACGCATCAAATCATTTTATTACAAGAAAGGAAAGAAAATTCAATGTAAATTGCGGACAATGTCCGAAATAATTACGGAAAATAACATTAAAACGATCCATATGCTCAAGATTGATGCGGAAAATCATGAAGATCAGGTGTTAAAGGGGATTAAGAGGGAAGACTGGGAGAAAATCCAGCAAATTGCCATGGAAGTTCACACCCATATCCCCAGAGGAGCCAATCTTTTGGAGGAATTAACGCAACTACTCACCGAAAAGGGATTCACTTGTTATGAGGGCGAAAAAAGTAAACAAACGCTGTTGGGCGTATACATGCTCTATGCTCGTCGGGAGTAAGGATCAAAGAATAATCAAGAAAAAAAGAATGACCTGAATATCTTTAATCGAATCTGACAGCATCGTGTGAGATGGTAAAAATGATTTGGTAAAAAAAAAATTGTAAAAAAAAGGGTGTTAGAGCACCCTACTTTTTGGATATCTAGAATGATGACACACCATTATTCATTATTCAGTTAACTGCACTTCTTCAGCGCGCCCAAGTTGGTTGAAGGAGGGAGGTAAGAAGAATGCCAAAATAATTGATACGATGCACGCACCTATAACAATGTATGGCATGAGGTGAACTCCGAAAAATTCTTCCGTTCCGTTGCGATCCAAATCACGAATGTTCAACCAAATAAGGCTGGTGCTGAATGCGGCAACCACAGCATTGAATAAACCTTGCATCGCAAAGTACATCGAAGGGTGGCTCTTCCCCGTCGCGGCTAATTCCTCTGCTGCCATCTGGGAAGGTATCGTGTATGGTGCAGAGAAGAAAGCACCGATACCGTAGCTACCGATTGTTCCACCGGTGATTCCAATCATCAATCTTACCGTATTACTCGGAATCCATTCAACATATGCTATTGCGAACGAAAGCATGGCGATTGAGAAGGCAAAGAGAGCAGTTTGGAAAGCAAACCGAAATCCTCTTTTTTTCATTACCTTCCGATAGATCATCAAAGTTAAAGGAACAGGGGCAAATGCTGAAGTATTTAAGACCGCGATTTGCCAGCCCTCAAAACCCATTGCTCCGGACGCGAGTACAGATTGTCCAGCTAAGAATAGTTGAAGACCGAAAAAGAATGCGGCCATTACACCAAGCCAGATCATAAATCCTTTGTTCTTGGATGTGAGCCTGACACTTTCCATAAAGCCGACATCTTCCTCTTCAGGAGCAGAATCTGAAGAAATAACGCGTTCCTCTTTTGCTTTTGCAACATCTTCTGGCAATGTAGACTCTTCTTTAATCATAAAGACTGCGATTAACATTGTAAGCATCAATGGGAGCGCGGCCAAGCCAATGATGCGAATATTAATGCCACCACCAACGATGAGCGGAATGACCGCGTAACCAATCGAATAGTGTATCGTATCAAAGAAAGCCTTCCAATTCGACAAACTAATCCTATCATCTGACGATGCAGTGATTTCGGAATAGGTACCGTAATACGTGACGAAGGTTAGGGTGTAGGCACTGAAATAAACCATTAGCAAAATTCCTAGGTAGATGGTATTCAGCATGCTGACCTCTTCACTCGATGGTGGAAAACAAAACAAAACATAGGCTAGAACCATGGGAACGAATCCTATTATTATTGCAGGTCTCCTTTTTCCCCATTTGGTCTTTAGGGAGTCCGTCCACGCAGCGAAGGGAACATCCGTAATTCCATCCAACAATTTCGCAATGAAAACCATTATGCTGAATACGGATGTGACCACTAAAATTTTGTTTGCGTAGGTCCAATTTTCGACACCGATATCAAATCCACTGGTATCTAAAGCGTTAATCAAATAAGAACCGATTAGGAGCCCCAGGAAACTCGGTCCAAAGCCCGCAAAGGCATAGAGGGGAAGCATTTTCTTAGTTAATTTTTTCATTTATTTCATTCTCCTTATTCATTTATCTATTATTTTTATTTTTATTTTTATTTTATTTTTTTGAAAAAATCGATGACTTGATTTGGGTAGGTATAATCCGCTTCCGGGATTCTTTTCAGAAGCGACATGACCCTAATCATGGTCTTTATTCTTTTACATTCCTTGATTACCAATTTTGGATTTACTTCCTTCGGTTTTTCACTAACCATGCGCAGGAAGTTGTTATAAAATATATTTCGGGTTATTTCGGGTTTTAGATTTAGAGCATGTAATACGAAATCCTCCATCCCAATCAAAAAATCACCATCGGATTTAATAGTGAACTTGCCCTGTTTTGTTAAAAAATCTCGAATTATATTGGAACGATTTATACTCTCTGTCTTATTTATTAAAGATTCACTTGATAACAAACTTCTGGCCCCGATATCGGTTCCGTAAAGGATACGTGTTTGATATTTTTCAAAGAATCGGACAGCTGCTTCTTGATTCTTTGACAAATTTACGTACATCTCAATCCCGGGTGTCAAATCAACACAAACATTCGGAAAATCATCAAAAATCTTGGATAACCGCTCGAGTTGCGCTGACATAAAGAAAAAATGGGCGAAGATGATTTTTAGGTTCGGATGTCTCTTCAATAGCGTGAGGACTTGTGTATATTGCACTTCGTTATTGATTGTTTCTTCCCCATAGTACCAGCCCTGGCTTTCAGCCCAAGACGGAATTTTAGACTTATCCCAGAATTCTTCGGGATCATTGACATGCCAAAGGATCGGTAGACCGATTTCTTCTGCGAAGCTCCAAAAGGGTTCCCATGCGGGCAAATCAAAATCGGGAATTGGCACCGTGCGCCGGATATCGGGTTTTCCCTCGATCATTTTTATTCCGTCGCACCCACAATCCAGCATTCTCTTCACATACTTGACAAAATGTTTGCCAACGGACTTGTTGTGCATGAAATACTCCGAAACGTCAAGGCTTCCGAACACAAAGATTTTTTTGGGATTTTGGTATTTCACCATCAGGGCATCAGGAACGGCCGAAATGCGTAGTCTATCGGGAACAATCACCAAATTGGCAATATCTGTTTTTGTATATTCCATAATGTCAAAAATTTCTTGAGGATCAACGGGTAAAGCGTAGTGTATATGGCAATCAAGAATTTTAATTTTTTTTTCGCTCTCCATAAAAATCAATACACATCAATCTCTTCATCAGAAAATAAAAATCTTTAGAGATTTACAAAAATCGATTAGAATAGAGGAATCTTTATCTAAAACATTTATTCAGAATTGAGGTTATTTAGAAATTGGGTTAGTTCTGGATATTTAGAGACAAATTTGTTAATTTTATCCATAGTGATAATTGTACCAGCTGGACTCATTAGGGAATAGGCAGCACCTGCAGTTGCTAGGGCAGCGGCTTGGACCAGGGATTTTCCCTCCATGACCTCGGCCAAAAATATGCTATCGAAGGTATCACCGGAACCTATGGGATTTTTAATTTCTACTTTTAATGCCGGTATATCTACAATATCTACAATATCTACAATATCAACAATATCTGCATTATCCGCATTATCTGCAATATCTGCAATATCTGCAATATCTTCTAGATCTTCAATATCTTTTCGATCTTCTATATCTGCCGTATTTATAGAAGACACAGATTTGGTTGGGTCCATTCCCGAGGGTTGAATTATCCGGCACCCTTTATCCCCTCGATGTACAATGATGTTTTCAACGCCCATATTAATAATGTCCCGTATTGCGTCTTCCAACGATTCGGTTTGGGTCAATTGCATGAATTCAACCTCATTTCCAAACAAATATTTCACATATTTTAAAGTTCCAATCGCGGCCGAACGTCGTTTTTCCATGTTTTGTAGAAATGAAGGATCTTGTTTATGCAAATTCCAATAAGGATCAAACCCGAGGTCAATGGAAACGTCCACACCCAAGGCAACCGCTTTTTTAATGAACAGTTCCGATTTCAGCAGTAGTTTTTCAACAAACCAGATTCCGCGAAAAGCAAGATGCTGGACATCCGCAAAAACATCTTCTGGAATATCTTGGATTGTAAAATTGTTTAACCCCCCTAAAAATGTAAGAAAATGTCTTTGTCCATCATTATATGAGAGACCCACTGATACTTGGGTTTTTTCCGTGTTATCGATTTGAAAAATCGGGATGACTCCAAATTTCTTGAGTTCCGAGATTAAAAAATCACCGTAGGGCAGTTTCCCAACACGTGACACCAATGAAACTTCTGCCCTAGGCATAATGGACTTCAACACACAGGAAAAATTGCCTGCACACCCGCCTTTTTGAAAAGTGACGGAATCTACAAAAGTTTCTCCATCCTCTAGGATTTCGTTTTTCGCAATCGGAAAGACGGACGGTATTATATCAACAAAAATATCGCCTATGCAAACTATTTTTTTCTGTTCCATCTAATCCCCTGATAAACTTCGATTTTCTGTGCTGGTTATCTTCTTTTTTTTCTAAAAAATTTTAGTGAATACTTACTTCTTTAATTTCTTTTGAATGCCGCGTAATTGCCAATCTAAAAATCCACGAACAAAAGATGGCAAATGACGTTTAATGAATTGAATCCATTGGCCTTCCCCTGGAAATATTTTGAATTTCTTTCGAAGTATCCCGGAAATAAAAATAAGGGCAACAGCTTCGGGAGTCATTATTTTTCCCGTTTTCGAAATTTCAATACATTCTTGAGGTTTTCTTACATTTTCACTTTCAAACCCTGGTGTATCAGTGTCTGTGGGATAAAGAAGCGAAATTCCAATATTTTTTAGCTTTAATTCGGGTCGCATCCCTTCCACTAAACCCACAATTGCATGTTTAGTTGGAGTATAAGCTGCATATCCAATGATACCAACTACGCTGCCCAAGGAAGACACGTTTGCATAATATCCTGACCCCCGCTGTAAAAAGTGAGGTAGCAAAATGAGCATAGGTACTAATTGACCGTAATAATTGACATCCATATTACGCCGATAATCGTCCAGAGTCAAATTATGAATGTAGTCGGGTTGAGCATATCCCACCATACTGAATAAATAGTGGGGAATACCATGTTGATTGATAAATTTCTCGATTAAGGGTCGTAGCTTGGCATCATCCGTTGTATCACAGGAAATGATCTCCACAAATTGGGATTCCGAACTCCGATCAGCCATGCATTCCTGTTGGGCTTGCTTAAGGGTATCCATATTACGTGCGATTAGACAGAGATTTCCTCCGAGTTGGGCAACCAATTTTGCGGTTGACAGGCCTATTCCCTTGGATCCACCGCAGATCATTATAGTATTATCCCGAAATGGTTGTTTTTTTTGCAATTTTTCAAGTTTCATGTCAATTTATCTCCAAATAAAAATAATAAGAGTCCCACGATTAGGGAGATCCCATTATTTGATCAAATAACTACCTAATTAAAGGTTTTTGGCATGGTAAACCTTAATGTAGTTGAATCCATTGGCGGATTTTTCGATAAATTCGATATTTTTGCCCGTTTTCATCAGTTAGAAGTTCGTGAAATCCCCCCGGCACATAGTACAGACATTTATCCGTTAAATCCAACCGTTTGATATATTCCTTCATACCCTGCAAGTCAATTACGTGATCTTTGTCGCCAAAAAAAATGCAAGATGGAGAAAAGAGAGAATACTCTAAGGGTTTGAGTTGATGAATCATTTTAACCACTTGATAGTAATACCGGGGGGTTACCCGTTCCAATCGCAGCTTATCGTTCATTTGATACCGTATAAAGGCTTCCGAATTTGTAGAAAATCTTCCCTGCGCCCTATCCCGAATATTCAGATTGTCGGCACCCCTAAACAAACCGTATGCGAATGCCTTTTGAATCATTCGAATTTCTGCCAAGGGAAAGGGTTTTAGCGCCGGAGAGAGTAAAACCAGGGCTTGTATTTTCTGCAGTGTGCGATGGGCGAATAGAACAGCCAAAGCGGCACCCATACTTTCTGCTACAAGATATACCGGTGTTTTAGGGAATTTCTTTTGAAGATAGGCTATGAATTCCAGACCGTCTTGGATCCACAACGAAAAATCCTCGATATCTCCCCGTTTGTGGGTTTCATTATAACTGAGTCCATGTCCCCGTAAATCCATTGCGAAGACTCGCCAGGGCTTTTTGGCAAGGTAATCGGCCAAAAGCACGAATTTCTCACCGTGGGAATGGAGACCATGGATGCAAATTACAATTTTTTCCGGAGGTTCTTCCGATTTGGAGGTTTTTGGGATCCAATAACGATAGAATAAGGGACATCCATCGGACGCAACAAATTCTCCTATTTCGGTCTTGGTTCTCGGCCTTGCCCGCATCTCTTCCAAAAAGGGGTTAAGATTTCGGCCAAGGGAAATAAGCTGATCCCGAGTATCTTCTTCTCCGGGTTCTTCTTGCTCCGAGGGTTTGCTTGGTTTTTCAGATGGTGGAGGCGGGTTCCCGTCGCTTCGCTTTGATCGATCCATGGGCTAGTGAAAATAAGGGAAGGCAATAGAAAAAGGTTGCCTTACCGAAAGAAAAGCGATTAGGTAGAATAGCACAAAGATCCCTAGAGATGATAGGGGGGCTCCCGCATGTGTTTCGAAGCATTTTGCAAGTTTACCAAAAGATCCACGATCCGGGGATCAAAGGCGGTTTTCAACTCCACCACTGTCCGACGCTGTTCTAAATTATATAGTATCTGATCCGCTATCCGGAATCCGCCCAATAATTCGGCTTTATTATCCAAACTGGGCATAATATCGGGATCGGGCGCTTTGGTCCGAATATATTCCGGGATCTCCAAATATTCTGCCAGCTGTTCTAATTGGGTTCTGTAGAGGTGTACCAATGGCATAATATCGGCACAGTGATCCACTCCCCATTTTGAAAAGGTCCCAGTGAGCCATTCGGTTTTATTAGCACACCCCACAACCATGAGATTGCGAATTTCGGCATACTGATAGAGCGCTACCATACGCATCCGATGTTTTGCCATAATATAGGCATTTCCCCGGGCAATCCATGAATTGGCGGGTGATGTCAACCGATCTGCTAAAATTCTGCCATCCCCGTGGGCCACCATGTGGGTTTTTGCATAATTGACCCCCCGAATCTTAAGTTTTCGCCCTGGAATAAAACGCAAGGGAAGAATCTTGTATGTTTTCAACGCCCGTAATGCGGGAGCAATCCGGATAGTGTGGAGAGTAATACCCAACTCGCGGGCAAATAGCCGAGCATGTTTCCGATGGAGGGGTTTGCTATCAACTTCGGGCATGTTCACCAGATGGACACGGTCTTTCCCAAGACTCCGCACCATCACTGCTGCCGTCACCGCCGAATCTAACCCCCCGCTAAGCCCCACAACCGCACCTTCACGTTTCATAGCGGTGAATGTGGATTTGAGAAATTCTTCAATAATAGGAAGGAGGGTTGAGGGATCGGTGGATAGCTCCAAAAGAGAGGATTGGGTAGAGTATTTTTTTTTGGGAGGTGTGGGTGGAGTGGAAGGGTCTGGAGTCTTCGGAAAATCCATAGGAAAATAATATCACTGAGTGTATAAAAAACGATCGTTATAGCAAGTCTGTTCGGCCAACTCACCAAACTCACCAAACTCACCAAACCCACCAAACTCACCAAACCCACCAAACTCACCAAACCCACCAAACTCACCAAACTTACAAAACTTACAAAACCGAATAATGTTTAGTCCTTAGTCGTTTCTCTGAATGACATAGCTTTCATCCGTGTAATTCAACTCTTCCGAAACAATTTCCAGCAACTCTGCGGTTTGTTTCTGGATCAAGCGGGCATTAGCAAAATCGGTAGCATTGAAGGGAATTACGCGTTGCCCCATTATTTTTTCCAATTTCTCAATTGGGAGGGCTTTGTCCTTATCCTGTTTATTTCCTATGAGGATCAATTCTGCATGCGGAACTATTTCTTTTGTGAGCTTTAATAGGCGTAGGCTATTTTCCGCATTATTTTTGGTCGAATCCAATACAATAATAACCGCATCGGAGCCCAACAGGAATTTTTTAGCCGTTTTTTCCGGAATTTCATCCGAGAAGTCCCATACGATCACAGGAATATCAAATAGCCGAAATGAGTGGCGCTCGATTGTCATGGTTGGGGTCAATTGTTCAGGCTGTTTTCCCTGTATATAATTACAGATGGAGGTTTTTCCAACATCGTTGTATCCCAGAACCGATATTTTGGGGGGGCGCTCCTCCAATAGACCATATACAAGCTTTTCAAATTGTTTTTCAAAATTTTCTTTAAATTGTTTGTCAAATTGGTTTCCAAGGGCAGTGGAGCCTTCTTGAGTAAATTCGGAGTCGTTTTCCTTCAAGTAATCCAGGGTTTGTTGAACAAAGGATTGTAAGGTAGGTATAAATTTTTCGGGAATGATGGAATCACTTAAAATCACACACTGTGTAAAAATCGATATATTCAAAGAAAATGCTTTATTTTATTAATTGGAAATAAAAATTTGAATTTATTTGAACCATTTTATAGCCCGGATCTTAAATTTTAATTCTATAGATACTTCACGTTATTACTTAGACTTATCAAAATTCTCGGTTATTTCTAAATATTCAAATTTTTTATTAACCTAACCAAAGTTTTTCTCTCGGCTTGTTTATTTGAAAGATTTTGAAAAATGTTAGGGTTTTTTTCATTTGAATATCCTTGAAAAAAATTGAATTATAGAAGAAGTGATAATCTAATGTCAAAACCAAAAATAAAAATTTGTGTGCTTGAAAAGAAGCGTGGTAATTTCTTAATACATGAGAAATTCACTCCTAATCAAGAAATTATTGATACGACTCACCAAGAAGTACAGCATCATTTAGATGCATTAAGGGAAGCAGGATATGACGTAATTACATTGAAATGGACCGATAATATTTTTGCTGATCTAAAAAAAATTAATGTGGATCTTGTTTTTAATGTTTCAAGTATTGTTGAAACAACTATTTTGGAGGAAATACAGATGCCTCATGTCGGTTCTG
>JABCSI010000357.1 GCA_018238965.1 Promethearchaeota archaeon | reverse complement strand
ATATTATTAGTCAAACCTTCTATTTTACTAATTAGATCTTGCCGATTCTCAGTGAGATTCTTATTTCCTTCTTCTAAATTCAAAATATCACGATTATTTTGAGATACCTTATTTTTCAATGACTCAATTTCATCGTTTTTTGTTTGAATCTTCTTTGCATTATCATTCTTTTCGTTTTCAAATTTTTCAACCAAAGTCAATAAATTCGGATTGAATTTAGTTAATTTAGGTATTTGATCCTTTGTACTGCTGTCTATTTCTTCAAATATTGATGAAATACGCCTGATTGCAGTTTTTACCGAAGTTAATTCACTCATAATTTTGTTTCCTTTAACTTTTGAAATAGATTAGTAATAGAATAATTAATCTCGTCTTGTGTAGTAAGATTTCCTGTAACTTGGACCGTATTAAACTCAGTAGCACCATACAATTTGGCATTAGACCCAGAGAAAATAAATGTGCTAGTTCCTTCATTAAAAGTTCCAGAATTCCCCCAAATAGGATATTTTTATAGATACCCTCCACTTGATAAAATTCTCTATAGAGATCTATCGCACGTTTACCTGTTTCCTCATCAAGGTTACAATATTTCTGAAAAGACTGTAGTAAGGGAGGACCAATAAATCGATTGAGTTCGTTGTCCTCTAACCCTGGCTTCTGAAGTTTTTCGAGGGCATATCTGACTGATTGAAATATTCCTTCCTTGGGATCAATCAATGTTCCATCCAGGTCAAATAAAATTGTGTGATATTTTCTCATGTCTTCATCCTTATAGTGAATAATTGGAGAAAAAAATAAGCGCATGCGGGGGGACTTGAACCCACGAGCCCAGGGGGCACTGGATTTCGAATCCAGCTCGTTAACCGCTTCGATACGCATGCTCTGTTGATTTCTTTCATGTTTTCGCACTGATGTAAGTAAAAACAGGTGTTTTTTTAGTTCGAAAGTAGTGGAAAGAGATAATAAAAAAAGAGTTCCATATTAGAAAAAATTTTTGGAAAATGAACTTTGGTTCTCGGTGCAGAAGAGGAAAAATACTTATTAGGGCTTAACTAAATGATAATAAGGAGTGAAGAGAGCATGCTTGAGCAAAAGAATCCGCAGTGGAATCCATTTGGAATTCCCCTAATCCCACAATTATTTAATACATGTGGATTATCAACGGTTCTCATGCTAACTGCCAAAGATTCCCATCTCCCACAAAATAACCGCGTTTTTTTAAGTCGGGTCTTGCAGCATATCCAACCTATATTAGTTGATAAAGTTGAGAATCGAGAAATCAGCCTTCAATATGTGCTGCAGTATTTGCTTCTCAAAATTGAAAATCCGCGCACTTCCAATTATCAATTTATCTACAAATATCTCCATGGCATATTCGGGCATGTTTTTGTTGATCAAGTCACTATTCACACCCATCTTATGACCCAGAAGATGGATTTTCTGAATAAGATGCAAAATTTTTCAACCTATGATAGTTATCGCCTGTATATGGAAAAAAAGGGATTGATCACCCCCAATTTGCTCCGAAATGAAATGTTTACCATGAAGTCCGATTTAGAGATCAAGTTTCTGATGGAAATCTTTGGATTCCAATTTATTCCGAATCAATTTAATCCTAACGATTCCGGGGATGGAACCGGAGCCCTATACATGTCATCCAAAAAACGCAAGAAAGACTATGAAAAAATCCAAATATTGTTAACGAGAATCAGCTCGAACCCCACTTACCGCGTTCTTTATGGAGTGCACAGCCATTGGGTGGCTTTGACTGGAATGAGTGAAGATGAGAATGGCGGGAATGTGTTAATTCATTATAACGATCCAATGATTCCCGAAGCAAAAACTATTCCCTTGAATGAGATTGACGAAACCCATAGATTTTATGTATTTAAGGATTCGGAATCAAAAGTGAGTTCGCTTTGGGGGAAGATTGAGCAGGTTATCACCCAAGAAATTCAAGTTGAAAAAAATTTACAAGAAACTGCGGCTGTTGAAAAAGTATTGGCCAGTCGTGAAGAAGTTAATATAGATTTGGTTAAAAAATTGAATAATGATGATCGCATCACCTGGTACCGCGTCGAATCCGAAAACCAAGAATCCATTCACAACCACAGCGCCTACGCCTCTTTGGAGAGAGACAAACATCAACCTTCCGAATAATTTCTGAAACAGATGATTGCCATGACAATCGGCAACGATGCCGAAAGCAGCCAGAGATACGGTTATTAGAAAAGGAATTTTAGACGGATTAGCTTTGCCAGGTAAACTAGCAGACTGTTCCTCAAAAAATCCTGAAGAATCAGAACTATATATTGTAGAGGGAGAAAGTGCTGGAAATTCACCAACGTCCACTACACCCGTAGGTCAAACATCGGAAAATAATGGATTGCCAGGTTTTGGAGTTATTTGTTCGGTCATCGGATTAATTGCTGCATCATCGCTGATGTTTAAAAAGGACTAAAGCCCGTGATACAATGAAACTACTGAAAAAAGTATTACTGGTTGTGATGTTCATCGCCCTGTGCACTTGCGCACATACTGCCTCAGCAGCACCGGTAATAAGTGTTGAGCCTGCGTTTATTGAAGTTTCGGAGGGAGATCTCTTTACGGTGAATATATTGATTGAACTATCAGGCGATGAAGATGTATATGGTGTGCAATGCAAACTGTACTTCGACAATACATTGTTGAATGGGGTTGATGATAAGTGTGAAAAGGGGACGTTTTTAAGACATGATGGAGCGAGTACAAATTTCTATGTAAATAATATCAACAACACAATTGGGATGGTTGAGTATGTCGAAACGAGGACGGACGTAGATTATGGAGTGAACGCTTCCGGTATACTTGCAAGGATTACTTTTAATGCGACCGGGTCTGGAGTGTGTGAGCTAACTATGGATGATGTAAAATTAAGCGATAAGAATGCCACAAAAATTCCAGATGTTGAGGTCCATGATGGAACATGCAATATAAAAGCCGTTGAACAGACATCACCTACACCCACAGAGACTGAACCAACAATATCCACGCGGATGCCAACTGAAGTTGAAACCACAGAGACAGAAGATCAAAACACAGAAACCGAAGATCAGACCACCCCAGACACTCCAGCACCGCAGCCCCCCGAA
>JABCSI010000127.1 GCA_018238965.1 Promethearchaeota archaeon | reverse complement strand
AATCATTGCAATGTAATAGAAGTATTCCATCATTACTTTTACATCCATCACAATTAACTTGTTCAGGTGTTATTTCAAAACCGATACTTGACCATTTTTTTGCTGTTTTAATTCTCAGATCGTTATCATCTGTTTTTTTAGCAACATAGGCGGGGCAGGCGAGGCAGTTAATTCCACAAAAAGATAGATTTTCTTCCATACAGATTATTGAATTTGAAATTTTAAAACACTTTACATATATTGTTGCTACTGTGTGAAACAAATCCGCAAAACCCAAAAATTTTTGATTTTGTTCTTCTTCTTCTAGGATAATGCCCGAAGTCGAATTGCTTGCCCCGGCCCAAAACAAGAAATCCATATCTGCTGTTGCTCCATATGCTAATGCTGTCTATTTTGGGGCATCAGCTTTGAATATGCGGATGAATGCAGACAATTTTGCCCAAACGGATTTGGCCGACATCGTTGCTTACTGCCACTCCCTCAATCTCAAAGCATACTTAGCTACAAACGTGATAGTCTACGAAAACGAACTGGATTATTTGGAAAACTTACTAGTTAAGGCTAAGGATGCCCAAATTGATGCTGTGATTGTGCACGATTTGGCAGCGATTGAAATTTGCCGAGAGTTGGAAATTCCATTCCATATTTCGACCCAGACGAGCATTTCGAATTCCCGAGCGGCGAAATTTTATGAAAAGCTTGGAGCCGAGCGCGTCATTCTGGCCCGTGAGTGTTCCCTCGATAAAATTAAAGAAATCGCCCAAAAACTCACCACTGCCAAGGTGGAGACTTTTATCCATGGCGCCCAGTGTACTTCAGTTTCTGGACGTTGCTATTTCTCAGCCTATGCCTACGATGATCCTACCTGTTCCGCAAATAGGGGTAAATGTCTACAACCCTGCCGCCATAAATGGAAATTGGTGCATCCCAAGGGACTGGAACTGGATTATACCGAAGGTTACTTCTTGAATTCTAAGGATATGTGCATGATCGAGCATATTCCTGCTCTAATGGATGCCCAAATTGCGTCCTTTAAAATCGAAGGGCGACAGCGGGATCCCCACTACATTGAAACCGTTGCTTCGTGCTATCGGGAGGCGATTGAGGCCCATAACGACGGAGAATACACGCCAGAAAAAGTTGAGGGCTGGATGGAACGCCTACGATCTGTCTATAATCGTGGTTTTTCCACAGGTTTTTATTTCCATCGCCCGGGGATTGAGGATATTTCGGTTGACAAATCGGGTAATCAGGCGACTAAGAAGAAAACACAGATTGGCAAGGTTGTGGCGTATTACCGCAATGTTCAAATTGCCAAGATTGCCCTCCACCATGGAGCACTGCAGATCGGTGATGAAATTGTATTTGAGGGGTCTAAAATGGGCTCGTATTTGCGCCAAAAGATAAAATCTCTGCAATTCAAAACGAAATCGGTTACAATTACCCCGTCTCTTCCCCCCCAAGGGAGTATTTTAGTTACCACTGCCGTGGATAAACCGGTAAAAAAAGGAGATTGGATATATCGCTATCTGTAAAATTCTGTAGGATTCTGAAAAATGCTATAAAAATTAGAAATTCTTTAAAAAAATTCCATATTGATTCTTAACGAACTTCTTTCCAAAATTCTTTTCCAAGCTCTTTACGAAGATTGCCTGCGCTTTTGCTTTTGTTTTATATACAGTTCTGCAACATTGTCAATGTCACCATCGTGAAGTGTCCGCTTCAGCTTAATCTGCAATTGAGTTACAAATTTTTCGCATAATTCCAACGCTAACGTGTCTCCCCGAAGTAATATCGCCTGTTCCAACTTTTCTGCAGGAGTCATGATTATCTGAGGATTTAGAGGAGAGACTTCGGGTGTGAATTCTTGTAAAGGGTTAGTTTCTGTAATGGAAGGTTCTTTGGTCTTTTTAATATCCGCCTTTCTTCTTTTCTCCCCTTCATCAACAAGGGGTGATTTCTCAAATGTAAGGGTTTTTCTCCGCGTGACTCCTATTCGCTGTTCGCTCAAGGGGATTTTAGGAGGTGTGGAAACGATTTTATCTCTTTCTCGTGTCGTGGGCTGACTCGGGGAGAATATCTCGATGGGATCGACCGAATAAGTGCGGATTTTAAAGGTATCCATCGGTACGCCGCTTTCAATATTTGGAATGGCAACCGGTTCTTCTTCTTCTTCTTCCACTTCTTCTTCTGTGGTCAATCCATTTGTTGTGGTTTTAAATCCAACGGGCATTGAGTCCATTTGGATCTTCGATTCTTCGTGTTCAGCTTGAATTTCTTCAAAAAAGTCAAAATCCGTGCTTAGGTCGTTAATCTTTTCGTGGTCCTTCAGTAATGCCTCGAGATCTTTGGAAAAATCGTCTTCGGCACTTTTTTCTTCCGTAATGGTTGATGACAATTCTGTTTCAGAAGGTTCCAACTTCTCCTCTGATCCAAATGCGGAATCAAGATCGAGACTGGGCATCCCTGTCATAAATGGGTTGGAGGATAGAGAGGGTGTTTCTTCGGAAATATTACTAAGAATTAAAGGAGGTAAGGGAGAATCAATTGAATTAGGGGTAGATTCGGTCGGTGCAGAGGTCGCAGGAATATCGGAAGAAGGAATGCTTGTTGGTTCTTTCTTACTCGTTTCTTCTTTCTTCCCACCTCCATTTTTTGAAGCGCCGATTGCATGTTTTAGATTATCGGCAGAGAATTTAAGTTTCGGCAATATTGAGGGTAGACCTTGTGTTTTGGGTAATGCTTTGGGTAATGCTTTGGGTAAAGTTTTTGCTCCGTTAAATTTACCAAATGATATTTTCTCGGGCGCATGGATTTTTTTCTTATCGATGGTCTCTTGAAGTTGCTTATCCTTTAATTTTACTTCCAATTCAGAAATCTTCTTCGTGAATATTCCGATAAAATTGAATTCTTGGTATTCCTCGCAAATTTGAATCAATTTTGTCAATAATTCTATCGCTTCTGCATATTCCTGTTTCGTGACCAGATTATTGGCATTTTGTAGTTTGATTTTAAATTCAAGGGGTAGGGCTTGTTTCAATCCGATTGCTTTGCTCATTGCCGCATTTAACTGATCTTTTCCCTCAGATCCCGTAAGATCCAGCTCAAATATATCATATCGCTCGAGAAATGGATAGGCGGAGAGCAAACCATCTTTAGTAATATAAGTGTCACTTTTCGAATTTGTGAGAAAGATTGCGGCTTTACTATACTTTCCTTCCCGTTGACGAAGATTATTGTAAAATTTTAACTGGGTTTCATCCAATTCTGTGTATCCACCATCAATAACATATAAAATCATATCAGAGCCGCGAATGTAATTATTCCACAGAGGAGAAAAGTTTTCCATCCCTGTGAAATTCCATAAATCCAAAAATAGTGATCCTATTTGAATCTGGTTATACACCGCAAAGTTCATGATGGCCTTTTCCGGTTCGGTCGATGTTTTAAGCATACTCATGATTTTTTGGCGATCAAAGGGGGAAGGACCCATCAAGGAAATCTTGGGATGCAAATAGTAGTGTGTTTCATTGATAAATTTGACAAATTCGTCTTTCTGAACCGAAGGGTTTTTAATTTCAATGGGATTGGGGAAATATTTCTGGAACATGGACGCCGCCCGCTGAATTTCTTTGCCAATAATTTTTGGTCTGTCGCTCATATCAGTCACAAAAACCATAAACACATCATTAAAAATACCAAAATGGCTCTGAAAATCAAATAACTGCTTGTTGAACGTTTCCCCATCCGAGGGTTTTTCGATATATCCGATGAGCTTTGTGCGAAGCACGAGACTCAGTGTTTCTTGATTATATGCCTGCGCAAAATGATGACTGAAAATTATTTCATTATTATAGAATAAAACCACTTGACGTAACATTTTCTTAGCGTTTCCCCTTCTTGTTCTTCTTCTTGTTCGTATATTATAGTAGGAATATGTCTTAATTAAAGTGTCGGGTATAATGGATACTGGTATGCATCGAGCAATTATTATTTTTTCGCTAGCGCATTCACTTTTGCTCGGACACTCTCGACATGAACGTCTTCGACTTCAATTCTTTCAAGCAAAGATTTTGCAGAATCATAGGCACCGTCATACATTTGTAAATCCTCCAACAACTCCACAATTTCTAAGCTGCTATCGGTATTGAGCGGGTAATGGAATATATTTTGTTCTTCTTGAACATCTAACTCCGCTTGGTCCATTGCTTCACTTTGCTCTTGTTCTTCACTTAATTCAGATAGTCCCATAGCTTCATTTAATTCCCTTTCTTCATCTGGTTCAATTTGTTCCCTCTCTTCACTTGGCTGAATTTCTTCACTTAGTTCAATATCTTCACTTTCTTCAATTATTTCAGGACCTACCACGAATTTTTTGAGGTTTTTGTGCAAGTATAGTTGAAATTCTTCCGTAAGGGGTTTATCGGCTTGGATCACCGTTTTCGTAATGGATTTCAAGCCTTGCATAATTGTAAAGTTTTCTTTATACCCATCGATTACTTTGAAAATCTTTTTGAGAAAGGAAAATGCTAATTGATTTTGATCGATTTTTAATGCCGTTCCACAGAGAAAAATCAAACTCTGTTCGTATAGATAAGCACTTTGGATTAATCCAACAATTTTTTCATCAAGATAATGTAGAAGTGGTGTGAGATCGTGGTCACGGATCTTTTCTACGGCGTCAATGACAAAGAGAATTATGGTATGTTTTAATCGTGAATCATTGGTTTTTTTACCCGTTCCGTAATTAATTATCATGTATTTGATTCGTTCGATTACCTCATCAATTTTGGGAGGTGTTTCTAGTAATTTATAGAAACTGGCTTCTATTCCGTCCTGTAATTTTTCTTGATTTTCAATAGAGTAAGGGAAATATCTGGAGAGTTCAGGTTGCAACCCAGAGGTACTCTGGGCTTTTGATTTTGATTTCGATTTAGATCTGGGTTTTCGTTTGGTCTTCGCCCCGGAAGCATCCGTTCCACTCGATTCCGATGCTCGTCTTTTCTTTTCTCTTTGAATATCCGCCGCCAATTTGAGATCAAGAATTTCATATTCCTTAACGGGCATCAGCATATAACGATCGTTCTCAAACCAGAAAGCAAATGCTTGTTTTTCATCCAGTTTTTCCCGGATAGATTTAGGAAGGGTTATACTGCCACTTTTAGTCAATTTCAAGAGTTCCACTGGAATTTTGGGAAGTTCCCGTTTGGGTTGATCCAGTTTATCGAGTTCCGGTTTTTCTACAGTTTGTTCCGTAGGGATTTCGGGTTGTGGAGCTCCAGATATTGGTTCGTTTTCTGGCTGTGTGGCCACGGATACCGGTTTATTTTCGGGTTGAGGTGCCTTGGATACTGGATTATTTTCGGGTTGAGGTGCCTCGGATATTGGATTATTATCGTTTTGCGAGGGTTCTGGTGGATTGTTATTATTTTCGGCCATGGATATTCCCTAATGCTAATTTTATTTTTGTTGCGTAAATGCTTTTCTAAAATTAAGCTGTAAGGAATTAAAATGAATATTATGGGAATTTTGGGAAATTTTGGAAATAATAGAAGCAAGAAATAATGAGTAATATGAAAAATGGTAGAAATGCAAAAATGCTGCTTTGTGATTATGGTGCAGGTTCGAAGAAAAAGCCCAGTTCTGGAATTTCCAACGTAAAAATTGTAAACTGAGAAACCAAACAAACCATCAAGAAACACAGCGATATTTGCGTAAATTATTTCAATGACAACGGGGTAAAGGCGCCCTGTAAAGGCAAGTAAACTATAATACACAATAAATACCAGCCAAGGAAGGAGAATAGTTACGAGGAAATTCGAGAAGAAATATTTTGATGGATTCTTAATCTGGCTGCGGAAAACGGAATATTCTATGAGAAACAAAATAATATACGCATAAAAAGCAATTTTCATATGTTGGAAAATGCTTTCTTGGGTTCCGCTGAAAATTCCTATGAAATTTTTTAAAAAACCTTCAGGAGCGAAGTCATATGCATAGTGGAGTATAAGAAACAGCTGTAAAAAGGCAACACAACGTATCAGATTGTATTTCTTGTCTTCTAATTTCATGTTTTTATCCTGGTTAAATAATTTTCAAGAACCAAATTCAGTTCAATGTCATTATATCACCCATAAAACAAATAAATCCTTCTCTTTAATGCCGATTGGGTGTGACATGAATATAGAAACCTCATTTTCGTGAAATATATAACTGAAAGGAAGTTTTGGATTTCGATAGTAATAGTGTAAGTGTAAGAATAGAAAATACCAAGAAAAAAACTTTAAGGTTGGGGATCAATTTTTAAATCTCCGTTAGTTTTAAATATCATTGTTTTTATATTTTTACCGTAAGCATGTTATCTCAGTCAAGATTTGAAGGAAAAACGCGAATGGAATCGCACATTATTTTTATCAAACTGTTTATGGTTTTACACAGAGTTAATATGATGTTCATGACAAACATAAAATCAGAGATATCAAGCAAATATTAGAAAGTTTTAAGGAGCACCCAAGCAAATAATAGAAATTATCCATGGGTCAAGAGACTCCAGAATGGAAACCAATGGGAGTGCAAGTTTAGCATTACTTCTGGGGATAAAAATGTAAACAAAAAAATGTGAATCGAAGAAGAATATAATCAAGTAATTTTTTTACAAAGATAAGAGTAAAGTGCTCCTTTTGCCTACGGGTAGTTAGATTATTACAATCCAATGAATGAGAGTAATAGCGTTTTGATGAATAATATATAATATTCGAATTTAATTAATTCAAGATAGCGTGATGAACAGAAAATTAAGATATTTGATAAAATCAGGATACATTTGCGAGCAGAATCTATGATAAAATTAGGAGTGATAAGACAAAAAAAGAGAGAAATTGAGTCCAGAAAGCCCCCAACCTTGTTTTACTCTGTGCGGTCAGTTTCTTTTGACCGACAGATAAAATGTATAAGATATTGTATAAAGAAGAGAATAAATGGATATTTTGGCAAGTAGAGGTATGGAGTTGATCGATAAATATTTTTTAGGAAACCATTACTTATTTAGTGCTTTTTGTTCATCAAAAAGGGAAAATTGGCAATGACAATGGCAACAGCCTGGTCCAAGAAGGTGCTTGAATGGTAAAACTCAATATTATCCGAAGAAGAGTTTCGGATCTCGGAATCCGAATTCAATTTTGTATCCGAATTTAATTTGGATGTGGAATTCATTTCTGGCACCGGTGGTTTGGTGGCTTTGAAATGTACTTCAAATTCTTTCAGAAATCGCCTCAGAGCACTGATCATGATTCTTGAACCCGATGTAGAGACAATCACCGCGGAATATCTTTTACCCATCTCCCTAATCATGGAAACTTCTTCGTTCATAAAAATCCTGACCGAAGTTTTAGCCAAATAAGTATCCCGAAACACTCGGTTAATTGATTCCAGTAAATTTGGGAGTGATTTATCGACTTTCGATTGAATCTCTGGCGAGTTTTCATATTTGCTTTGAAAAACAATTCTATCTTCATTCTCGTTGTCGGTGACCATCAGCACAAACAAGTCTGAGGGGATCTGGTAAAAATAATGAATATCCAAGATGTAGACGATAATTATGGTGATGAACCCGATGATGGGCAGAAGATTTCCCATATTAAAAATGAATGCTTGAAAAACGGGAAAAATGGAAAAGAACCAGAAAGTATCGGCCAAAAAAAGAGAAATAAATCCCAAGGCCGAGAAACTGAAGGCAATTGCCAGAATTAACGCTGAAATTTTACGTGATCGTTGGAAATTACGAATGTAAAAAGGCATTCCAACTAATAGGTTTGTGATTATGCCCAATACATTATATGAAACATCTGCAACGAACCAAAAGAAGGTCACTGAGATTGTAGAAGAGGATCTAGGGATAAAAATGACCATATTCAAGCAAAATTGTTGAATTATTAAAAAAATAAAAGTAAATGTAAAGGGGATTCTTAATCGCGTGAATGTTTGTAGACTTTCCAAAAATAAATAGTTGAAAAACATCGAGATACCGAAAAACATCAATTCGATGGGAATTAGGACAGTATCCGGGACATGTGAGAAAAAAAGCCTCATATAGATAAAGAATCCCGCCCCCGAAGCCATAAAAACAAAAGAGAATATGAAATAGGGGATATTGTGGCGTGTTATCAAAGCTTTCACGGTAAATATAACTATTAAGGTCCCTAAAATGGATCCTAATATGATATTTGTGGTGAAATCGTCCATCTATTCAAGCCCCCCTCTTTTACATCCGAACTCACACCGAACCAGTTGTTCGAATGCTTCCTTAATTTAGTAGAAGAACTAGCATAAAAGAATTATCAAAAAAGGGATCCGAGATGACAATAGAAATTTGAATGTCTTCACAATCAATTGATAGAAAATGCATTATTCAAATTCAATAGTAGATGGGGGTTTATTTGAAATATCATAAACAACCCGATTGAATCCGCGCACTTCATTAATAATTCGGGTGCTGATCCGTTCTAATACATTCCAATCTAATTTTGCAAAGTTAGCTGTCATCGCATCAATGGATTCGACAATTCGCACCGCGCATACATTCTCGAAGGTGCGAAAATCTCCCATGACACCCACGGATTTCACCGGTAAATAGACCGCAAAAGCCTGCCAAACTTCGTTATATAATCCTGCTTGCTTTATTTCTTCAATTACGATGGCATCGGCTTCACGCAATATATCCAATCTCTCCTTGGTAATATCTCCAATACAACGAACTGCCAATCCCGGGCCCGGAAACGGATGTCGTTCTATGAGTCCGGCAGGTAGACCCAATTCGCGCCCGAGTTCCCTAACTTCATCCTTATAAAGATCCCGCAAGGGTTCAAGTATTTTTAGCTTCATATCGTCTGGTAGGGCGAGATTGTGATGGGATTTGATTTTACTCGAGGATTTTCCTCCACTTCCTGCCTGGGATTCTACCCGATCTGGATATATGGTGCCTTGGGCCAGATAATCTATATTTGGATAAGTTTTTTCCAAGTCCAGGGCTTTTGCCTCGAATACTTCAATGAAAGTGTGCCCGATGATTTTTCTCTTCTCTTCGGGATCCGAAATCCCCTTTAGTCTTTCCAGAAATAAATCCTCGGCATCCACCATGTGAAAATTCTCGAAGTGGAACTTGTTTTCAAACCAATCACATACTTGGGCTACTTCACCCTTTCGTAAAACCCCATTATTAACAAAAATTAGATGAACCCGTTCCCCAATGGCTTGTTTAAGTAACATGGCGACGACCGACGAATCAACCCCTCCGGAAAGCCCTAATATTACTTGTTTATCTTGGACTGTCTCTTGGATTTGCGAAATGGCTGTCTCAACCCAATTTTCAATTTTCCAAGTAGGTTTTGCTTCACAAATACCAAATAGGAAATTTTCAAACATTTTGCGACCGTTGACAGTATGATTTACTTCTGCATGGAATTGGAAAGAATACACCTTTTTCTGGATATTCCCCATCGCGGCAATTGGGCAGGTCTCGGTGGATGCAAAAATTTCGTATCCTTCGGGAAGTTCTTCTACCTGGTCCCCGTGGGACATCCACACAATTTCTTCTTTGTCCAAGGATTGAAAAATTGTTTTTTGCTGCTTTAACGTGATTGTCGCTTTCCCAAATTCCTTTTCTTTATGGGGTACTACTTTTCCCTTAAAGTGTTGGCCGATCAGATGATGGCCATAGCATAGTCCTAACAGAGGAATTTTTTTTTCTTCGACGTAATCCCAGAATTCGGGAAGTGGGAGAGGGACGCCTTCATCATACACAGAGGAGGGACCTCCCGATAAAACAATTCCGACCGGATTGATCGCTTGAATATTGGCTTTCGTGGTATTAAACGGGACGATTTCGGAGTATACACCGAGATCTCGAATTCTTCTGGCAATTAGATGGGCTAACTGGGATCCAAAATCAAGAACTAAAACAGTGTCCATGTTAGATCCTAGGGCCCCTTCTACAAAAATTTTTTTTATTAATTTATTAAGGCACGAAGCTTGATAGAGAATAAGTAATCATGTCCCAACCCGCCTTGGAATCTAACCGTCTTGTGCTTAAACCAATCGCTATTGATGAAGTGGAAACTTTTATGGAATATCGTAATGACCCAAAAAATGCAAAATTCCAATCGTGGACTCCCGATTATACCCTGGAATCGGCATCGGAATTTATCCATGGGGTTGGAAAAGCTCCCTTTCCGTCAAAGGGAGAATGGAATCAGCTGGCGGTATTTCTCCGGCAACAAAATCATAACCAGAATAATAATCAAAACCCAAACCAAAAACAAACCAAAAATGTGCATATTGGCGATATTGCATTCAAGATGGATTCCGAAGGGATACAGGGGGAATTGGGGTTTACTTTCTCTCGGAATTATCAAGGAAAAGGCCTTGCCACCGAAGCAGTAAAAATCTTCCTACATCATTGTTTTACGGTTCTTCAGCTGCACCGAATTACTGCAATCACTGATCGGGAAAATCTCAAATCCATACAGATTCTCGAGCGATTAAAATTCAGAAGGGAAGCCCATTTCGTTGAAAACATCTGGTTTAAG
>JABCSI010000126.1 GCA_018238965.1 Promethearchaeota archaeon | reverse complement strand
TCAGAATGTTTGATCATGCGCTTCTTTAAATCGGAAACCGATTCGTCAATCGAATCTACAAGCCAAGTTAGCATTTCAACGTGTTGAGTGATTTGAATCTTTGATCCGCTTTCTATAAGCACAAGATCATCTATTTTAACTTTTGCATCTGTTATTTCGCCGCTTTTGTCATCTAGATAGTTTAGGAGTTTATCTTCTTTTTTCTCTAAATTTTTCGTCTTTAGGGCAAGATTGCTGATTTGTTTTCCAACTTTTTCCCTTGATTTGCGAAGAATTTCGTCTGTTGTTGAAGTAAACGTAGGTGCCAGAAATACCACTCCTATTTTTATTGAAATTGAATCTATACTATAAATGCCGCATTTTTGTTAATAATTTTATGATTTTTCTGCATCCCATCCGAATTACAATGGCTAAATCGAAAAGAAAAGTACTGGGGGCATTTTATGAATAAACCTCTATTTCCGAATAAAATTGTAGAAAACCAAGAAAGATGGACAAAACAAAAAGAAAAAAAATTACCATTCCCGGGATTGAATTAAATAGAATGCTTTGAGATCTTTTCGGATTTCTTCGGCACCCGATTCCAGTACATTGGTGATATATTGCACAGGAGTGGTTATTCTTAATCGCTTGTAGTGGAAACGAATAATTTTATTTAGGACTATATTAAACGCCTTCTCTGCATTGAGGAGTAAAAATCTGGCAACCATTGGAAAGCCATTTACATTTTGGATTTGAATTTGCTTCAGTTTTTCAGGTTGGAGATTCTTTTCCATTCGATCCTGTGTTCTTTGAATTTTTAGGTTTCGTTTTTCTTCCGTTAAACCTTTGTCAGCTAATAACTTGGCAATTTTATTCTTTCCTTTTTCCCTAATCATCATTTCTGTTGTATCTCTCAGATTATCGGCAATCATCTTCAACTCATAGCTACGAAAGTGATATTGGAGCCTTACAACGAAATCTGTACGACTGCCTGTATGGGCTTGACTGGCCATAAACCGGCTTTTATCAAACGGCAGGATTTTAGTATACCATGTTTCAAAAATATATTCGGAATTATCCATGATATATTTGGCGATATTGGGTATAAGGGGTGAATCTTCAGATTGGTTGATCTCCGTGAGCATCCGATCACCGAAAATCTCGATGTCTTTTTTAGATATCCCCAAGGCATATTTTTCAATGGCATATTTTAACCCATCATCAACGGTTTGAAATTGGCAGATCTGAGCAATTTGCTCAACAAAATATTGAAACCTGTGGCGTTGATTCGTATATTTCAAGATGAGATTTCGATAAGTTTTGACAGTTCTTAGGAGATATGTCTCATTAAATTGGAAAGGATGCATATATTTGATTTGATATTTCCCTTTAACTAATGTAAAATAAGGGATACGGACATTTTTCCTAAAATCTTTGAAGAAATCCTTTTTCGATTCGATTTTTTTATCAATAAATGGTTCCAATTCGTCTATTAATTGGTTTTGAATTTTCTCTGAAGGAATCCGTTTAGATTGCCAAATCGGTTTGATTTTCTCTGTAAGCTCATAAGTAATGGCATCTTCGTTAACTTTCAAATGATATTTCTTTTCCAATTCCTGCAATCCTTTCTTTATTGCATCTCTTTGAATTTCTTTCAGATTAACACGAATTTCGCCATCCTCAAGAATGAAAATCGTTTGGGGAAGCAGAACCTCATTCAAACGAATTAAATCCTTCAATTTTTTTTTCCGAATTTTGGTGTACTGTTGCTGTTTTTCCAAGTGGATGCGATAAAATTCAAATTTTTGCATCGATTCTCGGTGCATTTGCTCCTTATTATAACAGCGGACACAATAATTTTTAGAAATATGCACAGACTGGTCTATATTTTGTTTTAGTAAACAGCTTTGGCAAATGAAAAATGATTTGTGAGTTTTTTGAGTTTTTTTCCCCATCCTTCTAACCCTATATGATTAGTCACCTTTCTATTCCTATATGATTTCTGATATTATCTGGAGAATACATATACCTTTACAAGAGCATTTACCGTAAATCTTTTAGGTTTTTTAACGTTTTAAGTAAATCTTTCGATGATTGCTTGAAGCTTTCCTCAATTGAATCCAAAATCAATTGATCATATGAATGTAAAACCGTTTGAATCTTGTCAAAAGAATCATCAAATTCTTCAGGGAGATCGTCGATGAGTAGATTTTTCGCCCTATGGAGTTTGGAAACAAAATGGCTTAATAATTCATCATTAATGCTATCAACTTGATCTTGCTGAGTCATAGAAGCTCCAGGTTCTTTAATCTTGACACGATCTGACACTATGGCTTTGATTTCTTGGTACTGTGTCAGAAATTCATCTTTGGAATAAGGATCACCTACGATATTAAAACGTGTATCCTCAGCCCGTTGAACATGATTGCAAGGAAATTGAGTCAGGATTACCCCAAATCGTTCGGATTTATCATTTACTGTTATTCCATATATATATTTCAATCGGAAATCTTGACTGGAGATGTAGTTGGCAGTATCAAATAGTAACGTCAGATGGTTTATTTCATCGGTTTGGGAACTATAAACTTCATAATGTCCGTGACTATGGGCCCACCCTAACACCACCTTGTTGTTTTGTTCAATATACTCCCTAACCTCAATGATTCCTTCTTCGGCAACGGTTACATTTGTTTCTGAGGCGGTGTGATAAGGAATATAAATATCTGTGATCATTTGGGGTGAATTTGGAACATTTGTTTGGGAATCTGCTTGAGATATCGACGGTTTTTCCCCCAAAACATAACAATAGACTTCCAACTTGGCAGAATCGGGCCCCCATCTATCTTTGCTGATTTCGTTAATAGCATGAGCGATCATTATAATTTTATCGAAGGCTTTCCCAGTAATGTGCACATGTTCAACCTTTCTGGGAGAATTTATATAGATTACATCATTCTCACTGGATAATTGTATATTTTGAGATAATTGAGCTAAACCCTCTGAGGAAAATTTATAATCTCCAATACCTTGAATATTTTCTCTACTTTTTTTTAGATTTGTTGTTTTTTTCTTCTCGATCTCCGAAATTCCCATCAAATCTTCGAGCGAATCTGAAATCTCAATTATCGGTTTTTTTTGCATTGTGCTTAGTTTGAATTAGCTATTTCAAATTTAAAAAAGTTGTTGAAGGAAGCCCAGAACTTTTGATAATAAGTAATGATAACTTTTTTTATAGGTTAAACTAACTTATTTATTATATACGGCGCAAATGAAGGCACCTTACCATGTCCGCAAAATCCGAAATACTTCCCGAAATACTCACAAATTTACAATCAGATGACATATCTTTAAAAAAACAAGCCATTTTTAAAGCGGGAGAGAAGAAACTCGTTGAATCCATTCCAATTATGATCTCTTTACTTCAAGAAGATTTGGATTCGGTAGTAAGAAATTCTGCGGCGCGTGCATTGGGAAAACTTTATGGAACGGATTATAAAGAAGAAATCCTAGAAAGTCTTATCCAAGCGCTGCAAGATGGGGATTATTACGTAAAAGCCAATGCATGCTGGAGTCTTGGAAAAACGAAAGAAATTCGAGCAATACCCCACTTAATGGAAATGGTGGATCCAAATCAACGGTTTTATGCGGCTGCAGGGGATGCCCAAACCCAGGATATAGTTACAGAAAGTGAGGCTTCAACAAAACTGAAGGAAGAGGGTGTAAAATTTTCGGATGTAATTGTGGGCGCCATTAAAGCCATAGGAAATATAAAAGATCCACAAGGTATCCCAGCATTAATCAAAGCATTAGATGATGAGGCCGATGGAAATGTACGTTGCGCTGCCTGTCTCGCCTTGGGAAAAATTAAAGATAATTCTGCAGTGCCTGCATTAATTGATTTGCTGACGCGTGAGAAGTACTGGTATGTGCGCCGCGATGCGATCAAGGCATTAATGAAAATTAAAGATCCTCGGGCGATCGATGAACTGGTAAAGAAAACCAATGACACTTACGACGAGGTTAAGGAATTTGCGTTTAAAGCCTTAATTGCCATTGGAAAACCGGCAGGAGCCCAAATTTTCAAACTTTTTCTATCCCATCCTGATAATTCTGCCCTAAAAAGATTCATCACGGAGACCCTGAGTAAGGAAGATTTGAAATCGATTCTTACCGAAATGCTTGCAAAGGAATCCGATCCCGCACTCAAGGAAAAATATCAACTATTCATTGACCAGTTTAATTAAAAGACGACCCAAACATATTGGAACAACTCACCACTTTCTATCGTGGCAACCTCGATTCAGAATCAATTCACCGAGATTCATCATCTTAATGTTACTAAAACTAAAAATATAACTTTTATCGTCCTGGTAACATTTAAGTCTATAAAAAAAGAGACTCATTATTCATTTCGACAGAGAATTTACTATGTAGATCTTGTAACAAGGGATCTAAGGATTGAATGTTATCCTTCAAGAAATTATATAAGCGATAGTCGCATTCATGCACCAAACGTTCATATTCATCTTGAGACAAGAGTTTCTTTTTGACATAGGTCCGAGCAAGGTAAATCGGGTGGCGAGCGTAATATTCCTATAGGCATATCCTTTAAAATCGATGCCGACGATCGGGATGTTGGAGAATTTCTTGATTTGGCGACCTCCATGTGCTTCCACTACCCCGAGCAATGATTCAAATGCTTTTTGACCTCCCTGTAATCGGGAAATGACGCAGTCTGTTGAAACGGTTGTGATGAACTTCTGAACCTGATCATATGTGGCACCCTGCCATTCATAACCCCGATCGTCAAATTTGAAGAAGGCGTTTTGGATTGGGATATTGCTCATCACATCGGCAAATTCTGCCAATCGACCAATGGGATTGATTATTGCTTTACCAATATTTCGCAGATTATCGCCGATATTATTACCGAATTCCTTCCATCCTTTCTTAGAGGTAAGATCAATTTTGTTGGATACGCATAGTATTATTTTGGACAAACTTGGACACCGATTTTTTGATCTCCATGTCCGACCCCTCCTACGCGCGAGGGGTGATTACAAATTATGTATCTTTCTTTTGGTCACTTATTTACTGTTTTCTATTTTGGATTATCTATTTATCGCACATCATTTTTATTGGTATGATCTTGGTTAGTTTCCATTTCTTGGCTGCTGAATTGAATGCTTTAAGGTGTGTTGCACCCCCATAACAGAATTCAGCGATTAAACTGTTATGGTTAGGATGTGTTTGATCCAATAATGAAAAAACCAAGTCTAATCTATTCATCGAATTGTGATATTTAAACCTCGAGACTCTAACCATTTTGAAAAGTCTAGAAATGTCCAAGTTTTTGTTGACTTTTGTTAACGGTGCGAAATGCAATGTCATTTTTTCCTTCAGATTTGACGATTTCTCCTATCGTTAATGAAATTTCGGGACTTTTCACGTTTTGTTGCATAATTGACAATGTGGTCAAAAACATATTAAAATTAGGGAATTAAATCTGCCACGGGAGTCTAATTTTGATGAATAGAATAAATTTTCAAAGATTTATTTATAGATATTCATATTCTACATATTATGGATTTCTTTTTTGTTCCGTAATTAAACAATAGATGGTTTTTTGAGTAAAAATATAAATTTATATATGTAGACAAACTTCATTATAGTGTAGAATACTAGTAAACAACATATAAACAACACATACAAAATATTAGGGATACATATGAACATTCTATTAACAGGGGCTTTTGGTAATGTAGGCCTAAGTACATTGGACGAATTATTAAATCAAGGATATTACGTCCGTATTTTTGAATTATCAACCAAGCGTAACAAACATATTGCAAAAGATTATCTACACTCGGATAATGTAGACATTTTCTGGGGAGATCTCCGAAATTATTCAGATGTTTTGGCGGCAATGGAACAAATCGATGTTGTATTACATGTTGGCGGGATTATTCCTCCGCTTGCCGATCGTTTACCCAATTTAGCCGAAGCAGTGAATGTAGGTGGAACTGAAAACATACTCCGCGCCATTCACGCTCAGACAGTTCCTCCGAGAATTGTTTTTACCAGCAGTATTAGTGTCTATGGTGATCGTCGGGAGAATCCATGGATAAAAGTCACCGATTCGCTCCAACCCAGCACCCATGATCTCTACGGGAAACAAAAACTCCGGGCCGAAACCTTGGTTCGCAAATCAGGGCTTGAATGGTGCGTCTTTAGGTTAACCTATATAACGAGCATGGATAAATTGTATATGGATCCCTTGATGTTCGAGATGCCGCTCGAGACGTGTATTGAAATTTGTGATACCAAAGACGTAGGGCTTGCTCTCACCAATGCCGTGGATTCGGAAGAAATTTGGGGTAAAACTTTAAATATTGCAGGTGGGGATACATGCCGAACGACCTTTGGGGAATACCTCATCAAAATGTTGGCGCTCTTTGGCCTCGGGAAGAATGTTTTGCCTGCGGATGCATTTTCCACATCCCCATTTCATTGCGGATGGTTGGATACCTCCGAGTCAGAAAAATTGCTTTCGTTTCAACGAACCACGCTTGATTCTTATTACGCGGAAGTAAAAAACAAGGCAAAATTTACCCGATTTTTTGCCAGTCTCTTCCGACCTATCGCAAAGGCCGTTATTTTAGGGAGATCGCCCTATTTTAAGAAAAATCGGAAACGGCAGAGAGAAGCGGAAAAAAAACAAAGATTTCAAAATTCGCAAAGTATCAAGGAATATTTACTTTCCTTGAATCGTTTAGCCTCCCAAATGTTGGTCCTCAAGTCTGAAGTTATTTCTCCTGTAATTAATCAAACTACCAATGACTAAAGTCTATTTTTTCGTTATAATTTTTTTCGAACAGATGGGCGTAAACGATCTTCATATATTTCTGTTTCGATTCTATCCCATTCACCATCTTCCGCTTCATCCAATTTTCCATAAAAGCTGGAAATATCTGGACGGGAGCGGTTAACTTCGTCCCTCTTCAATGAACGATCAAGATTTCTTTTTGACATAAAATTACAACCCCCAATGGGATTATTTCACCACCACTATTTAATGCATTTGTTTAATAAAAAGATGAAAAAATATCTATGAGATGAGCAGAAATTATCTATCCTTAAACATTGATAAGGCGCATATGAAGGATTAATTTTTTAGAACTTATTTTTTATAGTTTTGTGCATAAGTAAATCGATTAGATTGGTATTCAGAGTTAAAAATATTCTAAAAAGCTTATAATTTCGATTTCCGTCTTTAAATATTTTTGTTACTTGGATATTTGAGTTCAAAATATAGTTGAACATACAACAAAATGACAAACTAAAATCCATGGGCTTTTTTTTTTTTCCGCTTATTTTTCTTCCATCAAAACTCCCTTTCTGACATTAATTCCAATCAAAAAAAATAAAAGATCGCGTTCATGAGTGATAATTGATAATAAGATGTTCCAAAACCAGATGCAGCCAAAGAATCAAGCGTTATCCGATTCTCAGAAACTCGAAATGTTGAAGACCGGAACCACAACCATCGGAATTGTAATTAAAGATGGGGTTATTTTAGCTACCGAATCACAAGCCACCGCTGGGTTCTTTGTCGCCACAAAACAAGCACAGAAATTATTCAAGGTTAACGAACATTGTGGAATGACCATTGCAGGCGGAGTTTCCGATTGCCAATACATGGTTAGTCAAGCCCAAGCCATCAGTCGACTTATGGAGATTCAGCATGATGGGCGTGAACCGACGACTTCGTACATTGCTAACGTGATTCGTAATATTGCTTTCAATGGGCGTTCATATTTTTATGCCTTTATGATTGTGGGCGGTTATGACGTGAAGGCTAAGCGCGGAAAAATCCTTCCTATTGATTTTCTTGGCTACATGGCCGAAAACGAAGATTTTGTTTCATTGGGGTCCGGCTCATCATTCGCTCTGGGCGTTTTAGAAGCGGGGTATAAAAAAAACCTATCACAGAAAAAAGGAATCGCTTTGGCCGAAAAAGCTCTGGCCGCCGCTAAGGCTCGTGATGCAGGTTCTGGCTATGAAAATCAAATTGTGGTCATTACTAAAGATAAATTTGAAGTTATCTCCGGCCCCTTGAAGGAGTAAATATAGAATTAAATATATTAATAATTATTTTTTTTCCTTTCCCCTGAATTTGACTTCTTTTGGTGTTCGAATTTTAAATCTCAATAATGGATTTCTGAACCATGTGGTGGGGATGATAGCGCTCCTTGGCTTGACGGAGTTTTTCTTGACCCAAATCCTGTTCACGATTTATAAATGTAATATTTTCTGGCAAGCTGGAAGAAAATTCTTGCACCAAACACTCATAAACTCCGCGAAAAGAGGGATCTGCCTTTTCAACATGAATCACTATGGTAGATGGGTTCAATTTTTCTGCTATCGAAAAGGCCACAATCCGATCTTCCACAAAGAGGACTCCGCCCAAAAGATTTAATGTATCCCAATGCGTGAGTATTTCATGAATACCCTGATCCTCCTGGGAGAGACTTTCGGATTCTTCACAGGCATGCATATCACACCACTCGGTTTGAAGTTGTAAAATTTGCTCCCGAATTGCGGGAACTATAGGCTCATAGCGCCAATTATTTGATTTTTTAAAATAGTTCTTAGTTTTACGGAAATTTGCATAGGCTTTTCCAGATAGATCGCTTAGATCGGTGCGAAGATAAACGTAGTCCCAACTGTCCCGATCAGATTGAATTTGAATTTGATTTTGAAGGTTTCCATCAATTTGAACCACATTTCTGAATTTTTTAACTACCCCATCTGGAACTCGATTTATAGATAAGGGAAGCCCATTGTTTTTACTCCAGGTGCTTAGATACATTAGAGCGGTTATCCATTTCGACTCATCTTGACAAATAGGGGGAAAAGCATAGAATTTATCGGAATTATTTCTATTTGCATCTGCCACAAGGAAAAATATATCGTCAATTATCGCCCAACGTAATTTATAGTAATTTCGCCACATGTACAAATTTGTAAAGGAGTATTCTGAAATTTTGTAGTCTGCCAAAGACAAAATTGGCTCCAATCTGGATCGATCGGAGAGGAGAAGGGGTGAAAAATCTTCGGGGAGTTGTAATTGCAAATGCAAAGCCATATATTATATAACGCAAGCCCACGGAAAAGTTTTCCAATTAGCAGATAAAAGGGTGGGAAGGCTCGGGCTTATAATTTAGTAATGGTTAATCAATTTCTAACTCGATTTATAATTTAACAGATAGCGTTCATCATTCAAAATTATCATTGTTCCCTCACCGCGGACGAGAATATTGGGGTTCGGGTCTTGGAATCCTGCTGGATTGGAATATATTTCCCCCTTTACAGTAATTTTTCGGTTCTTAGCTGCTTGTTTATCCTCTGGAGATTGGGTTTGGGCAGGGGTTGGGGTCTGTGGTGGCATTTCTACCCACGCTTTTACATAAATAGGGGTTTCTACCATTACTGGTTTTCGAAACTGGACATAAATATCCTTAGTAATTCCATATTTTCCATGAGCATAGTAGACTGCGTGAGCCATTAATTCGTCCAGAAGCGTGGTCAATATTCCTCCATGGCTGATTCTGGGAAATCCGCAGTGATCTGCACTAATTTGATATTTCGTGTAGACTGGAGCTGGACCCGATGGCGGAGAATTCTGTTTGGGATAGGAGAAGAATTGTAGATGTAATCCAATTGGATTGGTCGGGGCACAAGCGAAGCATTTATGAGAGATTTCCGGAGGAACGTCGATTGTCAATTTGTGGAGACCCGCATTAATGAACTCCAAATAATCGAGATCGGTATCGTGATCGTGATTCATGCTATAGGAGATTTCCATTACCGATATCTGATTAAATTTTCGATTATTGAATTGGATGCCACCTCAAATTTATGATTCCTATCGATTCTTTCATATATTCATGTTATTCATGTTATCCATGCTATTCATCAAAAGATGGATGTGCGAACCAATTCCCCTCCGCATCTTTTTTATTCCAAAATTAATGATTAGAGGATATTCAGATATATGAGAAAAGTAGGAACCATTATGTCTTCACCCCCAGAAACCGCCACTACCACAACCACCTCTTCTGCAATTACTTATACACGACATCCTCCAACGTGGATTGCTTCAATTCGACTTCCCATTGATTCCCGCGCGGAAATTATTCCTAACATCACCCAATTACGAAACCGAATCCCTGAAAATAGAATCGCAGGCCCTCCTTTTTATATTTTCTATCTGTACAGAGGATTTTCAGTTTTTCAATTTCATCTTTAGCTTTTTTGGCAAGTCCTGTTTCATCAGGGACATTTTCTTTTGATATTTCAATAATATCACCTTTTTTTGCTTTCAATTTTTGCTGTAGAAATGTTGGCAGATCTACTTTTCCGACAAAGCAAATCCCCTGTGAATCCTTTTTCTCGGCAGAAGCCAAATCAAGTTCTTTGGCAATACGCCTCACTTCTGGCTTTACAATATCACCGATGGGGAATAATGCTTTTTTTATCTGTTCTTGTGAAAGTTGACAAAGAAAATAGCTCTGGTCTTTATTCGGATCGGCTCCGGCAAGAAGTCTGTAAACAGTTTTCCC
>JABCSI010000125.1 GCA_018238965.1 Promethearchaeota archaeon | reverse complement strand
TCAAATTAAAATTTTGGAGGCCGATTGGTGGTAATAAGACTCGTTTTTCATCATAAATCCGAAAAGAGAATTTTGGGAATTCTTTATTCACATTTACCATTTCTAATGGTATTATAAGATATAAACCGATAAATATCATTAAAATGAGCCAAAATAGTGTTGATATAATTAGATCCAAGAGAATCAACCAATTGAAGATGCTTAAGAACATCCAACTCCATGTTAATTCAAGTGTACTCAAATAAAGTAATAATCCAATGCCTATCACATCAATCAAATCAAAATTACGCATACGTTCCTCATTCAGAACCTCAGTTGGTTCTTTTTGATTAATAAGCTTAACATGAGAGAAAAATCTCCCAAAACTGGTTGAATATGTTATATCCTTGTTTTCTGAGATTGATGAAGTACTATCCAAACAAGATTCATTGGAAAAATCCTTTTTCAAAGCGTTAATGACTAGCCAAATTCCATAACTAATACCGACCATGGCTAAATCTGTGCCCCAAATCATTTCGAACATTAATCCGATAAGTGAAATGACAATCAAACCTAAACCAAATCCAAGCTTAAATAAATTTTTCACATCCTTGACGCAGCTATTACCTGAGTTAAAGATAGAACAATCTCCATTCTTTGGTACGGATAACTCATTTTCATCAACTTCTGCGTTACACTCCAATCCAAGCAATTGTTGGAGTTTTAATGTATAGGAACGACCTTGATTTAACGGAAATAGGATAAGAGAGAAGATTTTGTCCTTTTGATGGAAATTGATTCTATGGTTTGGGAAAAGTAGCAATAAAAATACAATTGCGATGTCAATCAAAGCAGTTATTACCATCATGGTGGGCAATATTTCGTCGGCGGCTCGATGTTCTCCGAATAGGGGTATGCCGAACTGAAGGATTCGAACAGCCATCGGAATAAACAATAAAATCCATGCATTTTTTATCTTAAGACCTAAATTATTGTGCTCAATTTTTTGAACGTCCTCATAAACTAATTCAGCATAACTCGGAAATAGTAGGCGTTGCTCTTGAATCTTAATTACGTTTTTATTTTTTGCCAAAATCACAATTTTTGAGCTGAAAACAGAATATAGAATAAATATCGCCCCAATAATCAAGGGGATTAATCCAACGGTATAGAAAAAGGAAATTCCTCCCAAAAACACAGCAATCCCTTGCCCCACATACTCTCCGATAGCGTTTTCTCCAGGATGGCCGATAAGATGACCAAGTAGAAAATAATCTAACAAACCTGCCGTGAATAAGAGACAACCACTGATAAGATAGCTCCAAGAAGCAGATACGAACTTTATAGATGGCTCTTTAAATTGTTGTTCTTTATACGTGAATCTTCTTTTATTTTCGATTTTGGTTGGAGTTTCTGGAATAATTTTATCTGCATTAATTTTGTTTACTTCACTCATCTCAATTGCCCTCCGGTTGAAGATAGTTATAATAACTCAACATATAATAGGGTAAAGTAAAGGTGGCGCCATGATATTGCGTGATGACAGAAGAGGTGTCGTAAATATGATTTCCATCCTCGGAATAGGGATTTTGATTCCAGCTTATCGTGGTGGGACGACACATCTCAATTGTAGCAGGCTTCAAATATCTTTCGCGGAATATAGCATCTTGCAAACCGTAAGTGAGCCATTGATATAAGGATCCAAAGGCTGTATTGTCCACAAAATCCTTCCACTTCGCAATATTGGGATCAATTTCAAGCCACTCCGCTCCGAATTCGTTGCTTTTTTCAGTTCTACTAATGGTTTGGTTTTCTCCCCCGAAAGTGGTATCATAGGGAACGAGTGAAAACTCATTAAATCTCCATAATTGATCCAAAACATCCCATCTAATTTCTTCCACATCAAAATTAGGTTGAACTGTTGAGACACTTGCGGCTCCTAAGTATAAAGCATTTAGAAAAGCGTTTCGGTGACCCCGATAACTGGAATAAGTGCGTGCTTGAAAATTTTTAAAGTACAAATCCAGCAAGTTTTGATCCTTTTCAACGAGAAACAGCCCCAAAACCACCATATTCTCGAAATATTGACTATAATAGTTATCGATATTATCCATATCATTCACAAAAGGGGTATTTCGTACATTTCTTTCTTTTACAAGGTAGTATTGATAGAGCTGCTCATACCGAGCATTATCGGGATCCACGATCGTGGCCATTTTGGTGAGGAGTAATTTCCATTGGGAATAACATGGAGGTTGCATATGAACTCCATTCGGTTTGCCATCTCCGCTCATTTCCTGCCAAAAACTACTTAAAAATCCTTCCATCGCCTGGAGAATAATGAGTTTGCTTGTTGTTTGGACGTAAGGATCATCCACTAACATTAAAGTGGCTGCCAATCCAAGAAAATAACCAGATATCTCGTCTTTTGATGTATACAATCGAATACGCCAATCAGAATACTGTCCTGTGCCGTTAAAATGGCGAAAATGTTCGTCGAACATCCAAGTATAATTTCCATCATTTCTTTGGGCGGGGGATGCATAAAATCTGCCTATGGCGGTTCCAGGAAAATCTGGCCCTAACCCGCCGTTTGGAACGGCGATGAGCATCGATAATGCTGTGGTCATTTTTTGAATGAGACCCAAGGCTTGGTCTTTTTCACTACCATTCTGAAGCGTTGCATACCTATAACAGGTGGCAGTTAGCGCTTCTGCTGTATGGAGCGCACCGTTATCGGTACCTTCATATTCCATGATTTGTCCGGTGGAAGCATTAATTTTGATCGATTGACTTAAATTAATTGGTATATGCATTTCCTGAAGAATTTCGAATTCCTGTCCAATTTCTTCTAATCGGGAGATGTTAATATCTTCTAAAGGGAAAAATTCGTCGGTATCGGGAGGAGAATACATATAATCTGTCAAATCTGGCCGAATAACAAACAAATAGAAATAGAAATAAAAACTTCCGAATAGGAGAGGAAATAACACCAAGGCCACGAGCACTATCTTCCGCAGAGTTATTTGGTTCTTTTTTATGATAATCATGTTTAATCTCCTTTTTTCTTGTATTTTGCTTATAATTTGCCCAAAATGGCCATTTGAATTATTTTTTTATACCGCCCACTATCCACTAAATATTTTAGTGTGGGGGCCAAAAAATCAACTGCCCGAAATAATCGACGAATTTCACCTGCGAATTGGATTTTTTCAGGATCAATTTTGAAATCGGAGGCTTTGGCAGATTTTACCGTTTCAATCCATTTGACAGGATCTTTTTGTTCTAAAATTCCATCCAATGCATAGAGACCCAACTCCTTCAATCCTGCCGCCAATAATGCTGATGCTTCCATTTTATATAATTTTGGATCTGTTTGAACGGCTCTAATATCGGCTACTCCCAAGTTTGTAATTCCAAGTGTAATCGATGATCGTTCGGGACCGAATTTTTCCACGAATTCTTTTCCGTACACGTAAATCAAGTGCTGATAATCCGAGTGCGAAATTATGCCCTTCGAGGCGGCAACATAATCAGTATTGAAAATCATATAGTTAATCATATCCCAATCAACATTTGATACTGGGACTGTCATAAAATCTTGAATAAGAAATCTTCCATCAAAAGCATCTTCATAGGCCAAAGGTAACGCTACTGCAATAGCCTTGGTTCCGTAATCATGCATGATTTTTTGAATTTCTACAAATTTTGTGATAGAATCCTCAAATCTCTTTGGATTTATGTTTGTTTTGACCGTATCTATGAGATTATTAATGGTTTTTAATTTTCCAATGGCTCCTTTCTTTTTTTGCCTTTTCCACATTAATTTTTGTTTTAATTTTGATTTAGTTTTCATTCTCTGTTCGCGTAATTTTTCAGCCTTCTTCGCTTCTTTTGGGTCTGTGGGAGGCTCCAGATCGATCAATACACCTAAGGGCATATTGAACCCATTAGTTTTGTACCATTCCAATAAATTGATAATTAATTCCCGAAATTTATCAACGGAAATTTCATTTGGATAATATCCATCTTCGACATCCAGTAATGGCCAAGGTATGAAGTGATCTTCTATATCCAATTCTCGAAATTTTTCCAACAATAATTTTAAATCTTCGTTTTTCAAATCGGCGGGTAATATCCTCAAGGAACAATATGTATCCGTTTTCGCTAAAATCTCAACCGCTCCTTTTTCAATTAATTCTCTAGGAGTTAGAAATTCAACGGGAAACGTAATTCTATCAAATTTTTCTGACATTCTTTATCACCTTATAATTATGACCTTCGTTTGTAAAAAATCTGTTACAGTAACCAATATAATATTCTGCTTACGAGGGGAGTGAAGTTTCCTGTGAATTCATGGCCACCTTTCTCAAAAATTAAGCAGTTTTCATCGGATAACTGCATACTTTCCTTAAGGTGTAATAAATTATCTTGAAATGGGATAACTTCATCGTTTTTGCATTGGGCAAGGAAAATTTTCTTGTTATAAATAGATGCGCTAAAATCCTCTTTTTTTATATATCGGCAAGGAGATTCCTTATATAAAGATCTTAAGAAGTAATCCTCATCGGGTACATGTCGGATGATCGATCTGTAAAGAATTTTTTTTGTTAGGTCTCCCTTTTTAAAATTCTCTTCGAAAACCTTCCGAAAATCGTAGGGTGCACAAATACCAACAATTTTTTTAATTCGACTTTCATTTAGCAATCGGGATAAAACCATATTTCCTCCAAATGATGCCCCAATTGCGTAAACTTGAGACTGATCCACCCCTTCATGATTATACATCCACTCAAAGGCGATTGGAACGTCATCACCTATTCTATGGATGAAATCCCCGGATAATTTTTTTAAAATGTGGGGTTCCTTTTCCAAACGAGAATCCCCCGAGGCTCGAAAATCATATGCAAAAACTCGATATCCCGCCAAGCAAAGTGCACTCAATAATTGTTCGAAGCTGATATCTTGCGCGAACCCACCCATTCCATGGAAAAATATAATACTTGGCGCGATATCCGGAGTAACATCGGAAGAATAGACATATCCCTGCAGCGATATTCCGTCATCCATCAAGATTTTCTCTTTTTTTCGTTCAATTTGGTTAGATAGAATCCAATGGAGTTTCTTCTTTTCTATTTTCCGTATTCTATAACCAGCTAATAAAACTCTTTGGAGTTGATCTACAAGGATTCCGGAAACAAAACCCCCTATTATGCTGAGTATTGGCATTTGATTCTTCTCGTTATTTACTTAGGATTTAATTATTCTTAGAATTGTGAATTTTAATTGGTATTCCTTCTCGATTACTTTGGTAACATGCTTCAATTATTTCTTGAGCATATCTCCCCGTTTCTGCTGTTATTTCACTCTTAATATTGTGGTTTACAATGGCATTGATGAATCGAACATCCTCATTGTATTGGGGTCCAGTAACTTCCGATTTAATATGCGGAAAACCAATTTTTTCAAAGAAATATCTGTCCATCTCCCCAATATCTAATTCGATTTCGGGTTCATCTAAATATAGCAGGCGGATATCAAGCAATTTCTCAGATCTACCATCAACTGTGATTTTAAGACGCGCCCGTTCAAAATAGATTTCGTATAAACGACAATCGTATTTCAAATCATTCCACACGGCAGTTAAAGAGAGATTGATCCCATTTTCAAAATTGAGAATGGCCGAAACCGAATCCTCAATTCCGGGATGACCCGCGTAATTATTGATTTTAGCATAAACCTCACTAACATTACCAAACATACAAACCATTGCATCAATGTCATGGATAGAATGCTCAAAAAGAATGCCAGCATGCGCAAAACTTTGATCCTTTCTCCAAGAACTATTATGAACTTCTTCAGCGCCCTTATAGGGCTTTTCTTGGCTATCTCTCATCAAAATGTTCATGGGTTTTCCCCATTTCTCCGCATTCTGTTCTGCCAAATGTTTTAAATAATGGATAGGCGAGGCGCTTCTCATGATTAAACCGACTTGAAGAACCACGTTATTTTTATTCCGCGCCTGAATCATTTCATCGATATCCTCCAGAGAAAACGCCAATGGTTTTTCTACAAAAACATGAAGACCTTTGTTAAGTGCTTTCAATACAAATTCTTTATGAAAGGAGGTCGGAGTTAATACAAACACAGCATTCACTTCTGGGTCTTCCAATAGTTGATCCCCTGCGTTTTCGCCGCTATAGACCTTCTTTACTGGGAATTTTTCAGCGATTTGCATTACTGTCTTGTGATTCGTGTCGGCTAGAGCATATACGCGGGGTTTAATCTTGACATCACTCTCTTTCCACTTCCAAATCTTTCTTGAATTTGCTTGGATCAGTGTTAGGGAGAATATATGGCTTTGAGAAATATGTCCGCAGCCTATTATTCCGATATTTATTCGTTTGACTTCTTTGTCCACTATAGTTTCACCTTTTTTTTATAATTCCTTCATTAAATTTTTATTTAGCTTCTCAATCATCGTAGTTAGAATACTTTACTTTCTCTATTTTCTTGGATTTGGCTGATTTATACATGGCTTCCACAATTTGGAGAATTTTGAGACCAAATTTTCCATCGGTCAATGGTTTTGTTCCTTGTTTAAAGCATTCTATGAAATATTTCATTTCTTGAGGATAACCAAAGACCCAAGATTCTTCGGGAACCGGAAATGTCCATCCTTTGGTGCTACCGGCTTTTTCAACCGAATAATTGTACCCTCCATCACTATAAACGCTTACAGGGGTCATTTTCGAGGGATTTGCAATTATTTGTCCCTCAGTTCCGTACAATTCCAATCTAACATCAAAGCCAGAAGGCGCCGTCCATGACTCTTCGATTGTAATTTGGGCCCCATTTTCAAAATATAAAATGCCAATTGCATTGTCTTCGACTTCGCATTCCCCGAACTCTCCCCGATCTTTCTTAATGATCTTGGTTTGACAGAAGACTTCGGTAACATCCATCCCTAAGAACCAAACAAGGCAAGCAATGTCATGGATACCTAAATCAATTAAGGCCCCTCCTCCCGCCTTCTCCTTCTTATAGAACCACTTGCTATGGGGACCGGAATGATGTTCTCTCCCCCTGCCCATATAAATTTGACCGATTGCTCCATCATCGATAATTTCCTTGGCTTTCACAAAAGAAGGGGCATAAATATTGTTTTCACAATAAAAGATTTGTTTTCCTGCTTTTTGGGCGGCGGATATGATTGCTTCTCCTTCTTTTACAGTTCGGGCGAGGGGTTTTTCGATTAAAATATGTTTGTTCTGCGCCAATACCTCTACCGCGACTTCTCTATGCAAAAAATTCGGTATGCATATACTCACAAGATCACAATCCAGCTTAAGGAGGTCTTTGTAATTTGTAAATGGTTTCCCGGGAATGTGGTATTTTTCCATGAGTTCTTGGGCTTCATCAGGTAGAATGGATGATATACCCACGATTTCGACATCAGCTAATTGCGAAAAAGCATAACAATGGTGTTCTGCAATAAATCCCGATCCGATTATTCCGATTTTGATTTTCTTCATCTTGTAATTACCTCTATTGTTTTTATTGTTCTTATTGTTCTTATTGTTCTTATTGTTCTTATTTTATTTAGTTAATTGATATCATTGGGGGGAATTAAATCGATCCCTAATGCTTTTGGATGGGGTAAAAGCCTCCCTTCTTCACAACCCAAAGGGGTGTCTTTGAAGATATAGAAAAATATCTTCGCAATACCTCTGGGAATATGGTCTTCATTATTAAACAAAACTCTACGATAACCTTCCACAAATTGTAATTTATCCGCTCTAATTGTCAAATTTTTAAATTGAAACGAGATTTGGGTAACAAAATTAAATATTTCGACAATTCTTAGCATTCTTCGAGACCATTGACTTCTATGGGCTTCTCTGATATAATAAATCTCTTTGGAAAATAATTTGGGTAAAAAGATGTTGGGTATTAGAGTTTGGAAAAAAAGCATTAATTTCGGTCTTTCTTCCTGTTTCAGTTGCTTTAGGGCAAAGAAGTAATTTTTCCCAACGGCCATGTGATCTACGTGTCCATCACAATAAATAAACGGATCTGGACCAATGATTACATCTGGATTTATTTTCAAGATAAATTTTTGCAAGCGGTTTACGGCTGCTTTATTATGGGGTACGTATCCATCTACGTAATCCATCCAGTGTAAAGTTAATAGAGGTTTTCCGTTTGAATCCAATCCATATCGCTTCTGGGCAGTTAGCATTTCATGTCTTCGTATTCTACTGATTCTTTCTCCCTTAAACTCATTAATCGGAGTTCCATATTCATCGCAGGTGGCAATAACTTGATGGACATCCCAACCGGCTTTGATGCTTTGGATTCCCAACTGGGATACAAAAGCTTCTCCATCATCCGGGTGGGGACAAACAATTAATACCTTTCTTTTCTTTACAGATTTTTCAATTTTGAACATAAAAATTTTCCATTATGGGTTTATAAGTTTATGAAGGAATTTTCTCCCTTTTGGGTTTAAGAATTTGTAGAATTGCTATTCCGTATGATAGAAATACGGCAGAAATCCAAATTAAGGAGTATATTGATCTTGAGATGGATAAAATTGGGCGTGACATTTGGATAAATACATCCGGGATATCGGTTAAAACATATTCCACGCCCATCATCCACAGTTGGGAATATCTCCAAGTCGAGTCCAACACTCCCGCCATTATTGTTATGTTATTTTCTTGATATATATTGAAATCTCTATCTGAAATCCAATATTTCTCATCGATGATATCTCCTTTACCAATTTCAAATTCGGATAGATTTTCAAGATTTGGACCAAGATCTCGATAAGAAATTAAGCGAGTCATGTTTTCTGCTTGTTTTGATGTAGTTTTGATTATTATCTTTTTTTCTAAGTTTGATTCCTGCAATTTAGTTAAAAGTAATGATTCATACTCCTCTGAAAATGGATGGCTCGAATCGGGCTTCTTCATGTCGATATCTATGATGAGGTCATAGTAAATGGTTAAATTTAAAATTTCATCCAAGGATGGTATTTTCTCCATTCGATAATTTTCAGATTCTGCTCTGGAGATTTTTCCCAATAATATTGCATTGAAGGGATCTCGCTCAACAAACCACGTTCCCGCATCTAACTGCCGTAACTCCGAAAATAGAAAGGTTTCCCCATCGTCATTCTTCCTATCTGGAAATTTTTCGGCCACATTTGTGGTTCGAATCAAGCTATCATCATGCATCATATAAAATTCACCGTCTTTACTAATTCTAACGTCGACTTCCCATCCATCCGCACCCAATTCGGCAGTTAGGATCCCAGCCGGTATCGTGTTTTCTGGGGCAAGATATGCAGCTCCTCGATGCGCAAGGATGATGGGTTTGTCAGGAATGGGATTGCTTGAACTATTCGAATAATTGGAAATTGTGGATGGCGGATAAATCAAGGGAAAGGCAAAAGCAGTAATATAAACGAATGATATCAGAACAATTACAAATAGAGCTTTGTTCTTCTGCTGAGTTATTGTTTGATTTCCGTCTGATTGGTTAGTTTTTATGTTAATGCCAATGTAATCTTTAAATCTCTTGAACATTAAACTTAAGAAAATAACGATTACGAAGAAAATGAGGGGTGAAAGTAATTCCAAGTGGTATAACACCAAAATTATGTGATCTTCACCCGATATTATGATTGCAAGCAAGATAAAAACCCAAAATAGAAATAGAGGGATAGGCAAAATTCGGGAGACAAAAATATACCCCCATTTTCTTTTAACAATTTTGCTTTTGTTTGTTTCCTTGGATTTTATCTTTTTTTTAGAATGAGTAATGAGAAAAATTGAGTAGATAAATGTGATAACCGAAATAGAGATGAAAACAATTGAGAATTTCCAAGGTATTAGTAATAACACATAAAGAAATCCGTCAATTTCGCCCCAAAAAGGAAAAACTAAGCCAAAAATTATTATAAAAATTCCCAGTGTAACCGAGAAAATCATATAGAAACTTAGCCAAAGGTATTCTTTCAATTGTTCCATCTTAAGTACCCTATCTTCGTTTGAAATAATAAATATTTCAGTTTCATCCCATAGGAATAGACAAAAAGGCAAAATTGTAATGTGGATTTATTACAAAAGAAAAAAAATAATCAATTACATCACGAACTTTTTGATTCGAGAAAGAACTATCTATTAGGTTGTTTCTCACGCCGCCAGTAATTCATATCCCTCTGCATCGGGCAAATTATTCGTGATTAACAAAATTTTATCCACAGTGCTCCAAAGACCCAAAGCTCCGAAAGTAAAAAGCTTCAACATCCCCAAATCGTGATACCCAAGGTAAAATCGATCCAGCCCGAATCGCCCGAAAAATATGGAATAGAAGAGGGCAACACTGAGATTTTTTTTCTCTGCTAATTCAATTGGCCGATCTAAGGCATCGATACGCCTACCATTCAACGTCCGAATAATATCAACCAAGGTCCAGATGCCAAAACCACCGAAAGTGCAGAATTTAAGAATCCCTAAGGCGGTTTCATGTAAATAGAACTGATCAAAATTATATAATGAAAGTATTATAAGCATTATTGGATCTCTACGCTCCATACCCTCTAATTGAAAACCGTCGACATCGGTAGTATTACCATAAAGTAGGGTAAATACATCA
>JABCSI010000124.1 GCA_018238965.1 Promethearchaeota archaeon | reverse complement strand
GGAAGTCTTCAGCAGACCTGACCTTGACCTTGCCCTCTGCACACAATTTGAACAGTGTAGCCTCTCTATCTTTAGCCAGCGTATCTTCTTTCTTTTCGGCATCGCACCTGTCAATCTCTTTATCTATCTCAGTCTCTCCTTTGGCATCTCGGATGCTATATTTTTCGGCGTCATTAACACTTACCTCTACCATAGCACCGTTGGTTGGAATAGACTTTGTAGGAATAATATCTTTTTTTACAATACTGTTTAAACAGTTTCTGACTGTGACATATTTTATTTTTAATATGATTTCTATCCATCTCAGTCGAAATTATATAAACAAAACAGCCCGATTTCGTAAATAAATCATAGATTCCATAATTTTGGATTGTGAATCCATATAACAATATGTTTTCTCCAAATTTAGGTGCGATATTACGTAATACCCCCAAAGAAATAAAAACAAACAAAACCCCCCAAAACAAACAAAACAAACAAAACTCTTTTTTTTTTTAATTTATTTCTTCCCTTTTATTTTTCCCTTAATCTTGCCAATATTCCTCAAAACCACTAAGATCAATAAAATTCAATACATGAAATGTAAGCTGAATGCATATACCTGTATATTCTCACGAAACTCAATCATAATCCGTCATAATCCGTCATATTCCTTTAAGTGATTATCGGTGGGAGAAAAGAATGTCATTTTTATAGTTTGAATGAAATTATAGGTATGGGTAAAAGGATGGTAAAAGTAGAATTAGATGATCGAGGGCGTCTTACAATCCCTGCTGCAATTCGGGAAAAACTGAATCTTAATCCGGGGGATAAATTTTCCATCAAAATTGATGATGGAAATGCACTAAAAATCCAAAAAACTCCGACAAAAGAGGAAATTTTTGAAAATTTAGTTGGTTGCATTAAAATACCACAAAAGAACCCACCTTCAATTCAAAAGATAAAAGGAATTTGGAAGACCTTTTAATCGGACTTAGCTTTCTGTTTCTGTTGATCAAAAATCGATATCGAAGGTAGAGTAAAGGAAACATGCCCGCCAATTCACCTTCCACCGCTCCAACATCTGCTCCAACCTTGATTTGGGATTGGAACGGCACATTACTTGACGATCTCCAAATGACTATGCTGTGCATAAACGAGTTGCTCGAAGAATACGATCTCCCTTCCCTAACCATCCCCCACTATAGACAAATTTTCCAATTTCCCGTAAAGAATTATTATGAATTGGCGGGATTTGATTTTGCACAGGAATCCTTTGAAGTGCTTGCCCAGAAATTCATTAGCAAATACTACAGCCATCTTTCCGAAGTTTCACTATATCTTGGAGTGGAAAGTATCCTTAAGTGGTATAACGAACGGGGCTATAATCAATATATTTTATCGGCCATGGAAAACACAACTTTAATCCGAAACGTAGAAGAATTAGGGATTGCGGGCAATTTCCGAAAAATTTATGGTTTGAATCATATTTACGCATCGGAAAAATTAGATTTGGGGCGCCAACTGATCCAAACCGAGGGTCTTACGCCCGAAACTTCGTGGATAATCGGTGATACCTGGCACGATGCAGAGATTTCCAATCAATTGCATTTAAACTTCGTTTATGTACCTTGGGGGCATCAAGCAGTTGAGGTTTTCAATCCTCTCCCTGATTATCGTATTAATTCTTTGAAGGATCTGCAGTCATTAGTTTAGTATGGAAGGCACGCAATATTCAGAGGTACGATTTATTACTATTTATATTGATGTTTGTCAATGTTGCGAAGAATTCGGGCCGACAGTTCATGGGACTTGGAAATTACCCTTGGTTTTTTGGAGTAATTCAGGGCGGTGTAAATTTCCGCATATAGTTCCAAATTTCGACTTCCACCGATTTCGGTTTGGTTATTATGTAAAAAGGGAGTTGGGGGTCTTGCTCTCGAAAATTTTTTGTTTAGGCCAATCATGTTGATCATGCAAATGATCGTGGGAAATCCCTATAATAGCAATTATTATCGATGAATGATCCACATATTACAAATTGAAAATCTGAAACCAAAACGCGGTGATTTTAGCAAATCATGGTGTGTTGAGAATCGGCACGGTAATAAACCAATTGAAGGAAATAATTTATCCATTAAAGTGAGTTTTCCCTTCCTAGGTTTCAGACGATGGCTTAAATCCCATCTTTTTGTAAAAGACAGGAATTTCATCCGGGTTAAAGGGGGGAACTTTTTCCAAGACTTCCTGGGATAATTCGGGAGAAATTGGCCATGTGGTGGATTTAAATCCAGCAACAGTATCGTGAATCCTATTTGCGTAACATTCACATGCGGGGCCTTTAAACTCACCGCTTAGTCTTTTCCAGATAGAGGGTATTGGTTCTTTCTTCACATTACCAAAACTAAGCATCGTAAAATCACACGGAGACACCTCTCCTTGGGAATCGATAAACATGTAATTGTATCCTGCCCCACAACCGTAGTATTTTCCGCTTTCAAAGAAATCGTAGGCGAATACATTGGGATATCCTTCGGTTTTTTGAGCCTTTTTCTGAAATTCAAAAATGGTTTGGATGTTTTCCTTGGTCAGTTTTTCCTCGGGCCGAGATGTTAGCTTTCCCGAAAGAATCGGAGATGTCAACCGCATATCGTTAACCCCAAGTTCGGCAAAGAATTCCAGCGTTCGGAAGAGATCGGTTTTATCATCTACTAAGTTTTTGGTAGGCACAAATGATACCGCCGTATAGAATCCTTCGTCCTTAAACATTTCAATGGCTTTGACAGTACCGTCGAAGATACCATCTACACCGCGTCCTTTATCATGGACTTCGGCCGTATAATGGTCCAAACTTAACACGGGAATAACGAGTCCGGCTTCTTTCAATTTTTTGACCCGTTTTCTGGTGAGGTTGTAACCTGTTGTGAACATTATCGGCATTGAGCGCGAATCGATGGAGGCAATTATCTCTTCCAAATCATTCCTAAGCAGTGGTTCTCCACCTGTAAGGCCCACTACGCATACTCCCATATCCTGTACCTCGGCTATACTCTTCTTTAAATCCTCCAGGCTCATTCCATCCTTTTTTTCCCGATCCGAAAACGAGCAATGCCAGCAATTACACGGGCATCGGGAAGTGACAGCGAAATTGGTTATGACGGGAGATGGTTGACCACGGGCTGTCTTTATTGCCCCTGCTAGAAAGCGCTCATACGCAAGTGAAGGAAAATATGGTGTGAATGTATTTGAGAAGATTTTTCCATCTAAATTGGTCAATTTCGATTCTTTTGATACATAATTAAGAGCCAATTTTTGTTTTAGACTTAGGGTTTTTAATTCCGGGCTACCGCTCATTTTTAAGGTAGCCTGCAGTCTACTAAATCCATACAATTGCTTTCCATTTATTTTTCCCATATCTTTTATGTTGATTTTTGAAGATAATAATTCTTTAGGTATACTTGGAAATCGATTTTTCTGTAAGGTGATGATAGGTTTTTTTACTTCTTCGTGCAACTTAGTTACTAGCGCTATGGTGAAAAATACTAATAATACTAACAATGCTAAAGATGTTAAAAACACCAAAATCACTTTGAAGGTTTGTTGTGGGATGAACTGTCTGGCCCACGGTGGACAGGAGATTCTTGATTCGGTAGAGGATGAGAGCCGTTTCACAAATCTGGTGGAGATTGAGGCTGTGGAATGCAGAGATACATGCGGCGATGGAGGTTATCAATCTCCAGTTATCCAATTAAATGGTCGTATCTACCCCAAAATGACGGTGGAGCGACTGTGGGAATTGTTAGATAAGGAAATTGACAATCTTTCTTGATTCTCAAGCCGATTTATCAACTATTCTGATGTAAACCTTAATGTAAACCTTAATGTAAACGTTAACGTAAACGTAACTTAAATATAACATAAATATAATTATAAATGTAAATGGGAGATATGAGATCGAATGCCGCCCTTACCCGTGCTAAACATATTTGAAAAAATGCGAGGAATCTATAGTCCCGTCGTGAATATCCGTCGCCACGTTTTATCCGAGGTTGGACGGATGGTGGTCGAAGGAAAACCTCCCAGTTATATCGAACAAATTCCCTATCATGTTATTCCTTCATCCCTGCCCACATATCGAGAATCTGCGTTCAAAGAGCGCGCCATCGTTCGGGAACGGGTGCGATTGGCCTTTGGTATGGATTTGAAGGAGTTTGGTGCCCATGGGCCGATCCACGATGAAGATGTTGTTTTGTCCCTTCAACCAAATAAAATAATCACACGCCCCATTGTGAATGTAATTAAAATCGGGTGCGAACGATGCCCCGAAGATTCATATTGGGTGACAGATCTCTGCCGTGGCTGTATTGCGCATCCTTGCGTGTCTGTGTGCCCGAAAAACGCTGTTTCAATCATCGAAGGAAAATCGGTCATCGATCAAGAAAAGTGCATCCTTTGCGGTAAATGTGCCCAGGTATGTCCGTATAATGCCATTGCCTATCGGGAGCGACCTTGTGCGGTGGCGTGCGGCGTGAATGCCATTTCCTCCGATGCCGATGGATTTGCCGATATTGATTACGAAAAATGTGTTTCCTGCGGTTTATGCATTGTATCATGCCCCTTTGGTGCGATTGCCGAAAAATCCGAAATTGCCCAAATTATTTCGGCGCTGAAGTCGGAAAAATCGGTGTATGCGGAGATTGCGCCGGCATTTGTGAATCAATTCGGCCCCCTTACCTCACCTGAAAAAATTGTCGCTTCCTTAAAACAGATGGGATTTAAGGGTGTGCGGGAAGTCGCAGCAGGAGCGGATAAAGTGGTGCTCAATGAAGCGCAGGAACTATTGGAATTGATAAACCAAAAAAAATCCACAAAAAAAGGATCTCCAGCAAAAGGAGAGCGAACTTTTGTGGGGACTTCATGTTGTACAGCCTGGACCTTGGCAGCCCAAGATCATTATCCCGATTTAGCCCGTTTAAATATCAGCGAATCCTTTGCACCCATGGTGGAAACCGCCCGTTTAATCAAGGCAAAGGATCCCGATGCGGTGGTTGTATTCATTGGGCCCTGTATCGCCAAAAAAGAAGAATGTTTCAGGGAAGAGGTTATTCCCTTCGTGGATTTTGTAATGACTTTCGAGGAGCTGGCTGCATTATTCCAGTCTTTCCTAATAGATCCTACGAAAATCGAACCCGATGCGGATTTGAGCGATGCTTCTACTCTGGGGCGCGGATTTCCCGTTGCTGGGGGTGTGGCTGCAGCAGTCAAGGCACAAACTTGCAAACTTTTAGGCGATAACTGTGAAATACCTACCCAAGCTGCGGATACACTCAAGGATTGCCTTGCCATGTTGAAGGATTTATCCCGCAATAAATTTGATCCAGCACCTCTAATTTGTGAAGGAATGGCTTGTCCCTTTGGATGTATCGGAGGTCCCGGGTCGTTATCGTCCCTTCGAAGGGCTAAAAACGCTTCCAAGAAATATGCCAAACAAGCGCCCTTTCAATTCCCTTCAGATCATGTGGCCGATTTGGAGTGATCGTGCTGATTTATTCTTTTTTGAATTGAATATATTTATGGAAGGTAGTCTTCCCGTAGCGGACTGAACATTTCGATTAACTCCGAATCCTCGAGAACTTCTGCTCCATGTTTCTCATTTCGTCCAAATACATAGCTATGGCCAGGTTCGGCAATGAATTCCGAATTTTCGGTGAAAAAGCGAACTTTTCCCTTAATCACAAATCCTAACTGACTCGGTTCATGGTTATGTAAGGGAATCAAAGACCCTTTTTGCAATTCAAAGTAATTCAGATTCCCATCGCCATTAAAAGCTAATGGTTTCCGCGTAATTCCAGGCACGGCGGGGATGGGAGTAACATCACGATGGTGAATTGGATTGGCAGTTTTTAACGTATTCATAAGCAAGATGTATATTCCGAATTATATTAATGGAATCCTTTCTTTGCCATCGCATTCGTTGCTGTTGCTATTCATCGATCTGTAATTGCATTGATTAGGTAAAAAATTTTTTACTTTTCACCTTGGTTTTCCAAGAATTTGGTTGCAAAGCTCCTGGATTGAATTCGGGACATAACTCCATTTACCTTTTGGTCCAGTGCATAAATATAATCCGCTAGATGGGAAATCTTGGCTTCTTTGTTTTCCAATTCCTCTACCCTCTTTACTTCTTCCGTCAAATGCGGAATCCAATGGGAATAATCTCGGGCGGAACCCGTTTTAATTTGGGTCTTCTTCTTGGAAATCACCTTACTACTTATCGAAATTGTCATCACTATGCCCGCTAATACGAATAAGTACCAGTAGTCTTGGAGAAACCAAATAAAGGGCGTCCCGTCCCGGTGACCCGAGTCGGTGAGGGTATATGTGATTGTATCCCCGTCGTGGGACATTGTGGACTTGGTCAGCACCCCGTCACTGTCATAGACAAGGGTTATATCAACATCGTCTTCAACTGAAAGAACCCGTAATGTATCTGGGGCTTTCGATTTGGGGATGAAAAACCCTCCGTCCCAGCCAAGGAGATCTGTGCCCAAGTAAACGATAGATATTCTGTCGTATTCTTCCGAATATTCAATTATATTGTCGGTTTTCGTATCGCCTCCTTGGTTTCCGCCATAATCGGTTCCCGCTATTTTGAATTTGACATCGGAGGAATAACTCAAATCTTCAATTTTCAAAATCGTAATTCTTACTTCGGCATCCATGGAGAAACGGGTATCCGAAAATCGATAATCAAAGAAATCGCCTTGTTCTATTCCCATTCGGCTTTCTGTTTGTGCAGACACCAAGATGGGTAAAAATATCAATAATAATATGCCCGTTGAGAAATAATGTTTTTTGCTTATTTTTGCCATTTTCTTCATCTTTTTTTATTTTGGTAGTTAATATTTTCTATCTCAGTATAAATAAATATTCCTTCAAAAGGGATTTTACCATTTCTGCAACAGGGGATTAAACGTCGCCCCCTCCCGCAATATTTCAATGGATGGTCATGATTCCAGAGCCAATTCCTTCAATTCGGCTTCAATGTAGGCAATGATGGTAAACAATGGGTTCCCGAGATATTTAGAACAATTTCAGAACTTAAAGAAGCATTTTGAAAATAAAAAATATACAATGCCTTGGAGATTAAAATGAGCGGGTCTTTATCGCTTCAACTGTAGCCTTCAAATGAAAAGTGCTGGGAAACGAAAGAATAAAAGTAAAAAAAGCCCCAATTTGGGGATTGTATATCGTTAAAAGCGAAATTATTTATTCTTCGCCTTTTTCGATGTTCAAAACCACACCAACGGAGACGGTTCGACCCATATCTCGAACGGCAATTCGACCGAGCTCTGGGAAGTCTTTATACTTCTCTAAGGGGAACTTCTTAATTGGTTGGAGTTTCACGATGGCGGCATCGCCTTTCTTGATGAATTGTGGGTTGTCCTCGAGCACTTGGCCGGTCTTACCGTCGAGTTTCTTCGAAAGTTCAACAAATTTGCAAGCAATTTGGGCTGTATGTGAATGCACTACTGGAGTGTATCCGAGCGCAACGGCGGTTGGGTGCCAGATCACGATGACTTGAGCGGTCAAGCGGTCTTGTGGACCAATTACGGTGCACGGGTTCTTGGCGTCTGCAACCACACAACCACGGAAAATGTCTTTCATGGTGATTCCACGGATGTTGAATCCAACGTTATCTCCTGGTTCTGCGCTTTGCATTGCTTCGTGGTGCATTTCAATGGATCGCAATTCTCCGAGGAAGTTTGTGGGCGCAATTACACATTGCATTCCAACTTTCATCATACCGGTTTCAACTCGGCCAACGGGAACGACACCTGCACCTTTGATCTTGTAAACATCTTGAACGGGGATTCGTAGTGGCTTACCGGTTGGTTTTTCTGGAACGGGTAATGAATCGAGCGCATCCACTAAAGTGGGGCCCTTCCACCATTTCATATTTTCGGAAGGTTCTGCCAGGTTATCGCCTTTGAAGGCAGATACGGGCAAGAAGGTAACATCAGCGTCGGTGTTGTAGCCGACAACCTTCAAGAGGATTACAATTTCAGCCTTTACTTCATTGAATCGGTCTTCAGCATAGTTTACGGAGGCGTCATCCATTTTGTTGATTGCCAAAACGAGTTTCTTAACACCAAGGGTTTTTGCCAAGAATGCGTGTTCACGACCTTGACCATTATCGGAAATTGCTGCTGCAAATTCACTGGTTTTTGCTGAGAATACTAAAATAGCGGCATCAGCTTGGCTGGCACCGGTAATCATGTTCTTAACGAAGTCAGCGTGCCCTGGGGCATCGATGATTGTGAAGTATTTGTTTTTTGTTTCGAATTTTCGGAATGCCAAATCGATGGTAATTCCACGTTTTCGTTCTTCGGCCAATCGGTCCATGAAGTATGCGAATTTCCAGGATTCACGGTCCAAATCTTTGGCCATCTTTTCCATTTCTCGGGCTTCACGGTCGGATACGGCACCGGTTTTAATTAAGAGGTGACCCATCAGGGTGCTCTTACCGTTGTCGATGTGGCCGATGATGACCAAGTTCATGTGTGGTTTTTCTTTAGCCATATTAATCACATTTTTTATTACGGGGTAATTTTATCTCCAGAATGGTAAACCGGGGATCCATATCATCTAATTACCAGAAAGGATTGCTTCCCGGGTTAAGTGGGAAGTGGTTTATCACTTAGAGCTTATCTCTTTGGGTGGTCCGTAACATTTAATGTTAAGTATCACCGTGTTTACATCATTGATCGAATCGATTCATTTTGATCTTTTTTCGACAATTACCTGCAGTAAGTATGATAATTCCAAAGAAAATGGAGAAACAATTTCAGGAAAGACAAATTTTTTAAAAATTTTTATATGACAATTAATAATCAAAACATGTCTAACGGAGAGATTCTTCAGTAAAATGTGTTTACAGACGGATACAATCCGAAAACTTTAAATTAAAATATGTAATTTGTTGAAATGTGGAGTCGAAGGAGCGTAGTAAGGTAGTGGGGATCCGCATCACCACACAAGAATTACTTTTGTTGCAGTTATATGGAGAAGATCGGGGATTGTCGGTGGTGGAATTAATTTCGATCCTTATGGAGAATTTTCTTCAATTTCCCCACAAAATCATCGAATTGAAAGAGGCCAGACTTATCCACAAACTTCTTGAAGAAGTGAGCCGAAAAAATGCTGAAGAAGAAGTTTCCTTGAATTCCTTAACCTTTCGAGTTGGGGAATGGACCCTCCGGAAATGGGATACGATCGCAAAAAGCCGATTAATTACCCGGACTACCTTGATCCGACAGGCGATAAATGCTTTTTTCAATCCTGATCTCCAATTGGATTTGAAAATGCAGGATGAAGTTATAATTCAGTTCAAACATATCCTTAATAAAGTAATTCAACGCTTACAGAAATTGGAGTATAACGATATTCGTGAAATATTTGAGGGTGTCAATCCAAAAATTATAAATGAGTTATTGGTTCGACTGGAAGAGGAGGGGCGCATCGGACGGAAAGGACCTGATACTTATGTGCCGACAACACCTTTTGAATTCGAATGAATCGGCAAAATTTAATTTACACTTCAACTATCAGAGAGAAAGTAAGTTAATCAGGTTTGCCAATTAATGGGCGTTAATCCCACCGATTCCAGATATGTGTTGGTCTTTGAGAAACATTTACTTCCAAAAAATCCCCGATAGGAAGAAAGCGGGCTGGGATGGGGGCTTTCGATAATAAAGTGGTTAGGATTGGTAATGTATTTTTTCAATTTTTGAGCCTTCAATCCCCACAAGATAAAAACACAATGTTCCTTGTCAGCATCAATGGTTTGAATGACTTCGGTGGTGAACACCTGCCAACCTAAGGATTTGTGGGAATTAGAATTTCCTTCGGTGACCGTGAGAACTGTATTTAGGAGTAGGACCCCTTGCCGTGCCCAAGATTCGAGATTTCCATGTGTAATTGTGATCTGTAAATCCTGATTCAACTCTTTGAAAATATTTTTGAGGGATTTGGGAATATCAGGAGTTGTTTTTGGAATGGAGAATGCCAATCCATGGGCATGGCGCTTATTCGGATAGGGATCTTGGCCCAGAATCACGACTTTCACTCTCTCAAAAGGAGTAAACTTGAAGGCGTTGAATATATCCTCTTCTGCCGGGAGAATGGATTCACCTGTAGTGCGTTTTTGATCTAGTATTGCCTTAATTTTAAGAAATACCGGCGATTGGAAAAAGGAAATGCGGTCTTCCCAGTCCTTCATATGGTTATTTGGGGAGGATGGACTATAAAGGTTTGCGTACGATCTCAAAAATGAAAATGGAAGAAGAGCTAACACGGGGATTAGATTTTTCTAAAACAGGGGTTAGAATTCCCCAAATCTAAAATTTTGCTAACAGGTGGATTAGATTTTTCTAATACACGGGTTAGAATTTTACTAAACCAATAATTTTTCTAATACAAGGTTTAGAATTCCTTAAATCTAAAATTTTGCTAACAGGGGGATTAGATTTTTCTAAAACATGGGTTAGAATTTGCTAAAACAAAAATTTTGCTAACAAGTGTGTTAGAATATTGCTAATAGGGGGGTTAGAATTTAATATTTACGGGTGTGATATCCCCGATGATGGCAGGAACGAGCCCTTCTTTGT
>JABCSI010000123.1 GCA_018238965.1 Promethearchaeota archaeon | reverse complement strand
GTAGAACGACATTTATCATTACTCAACGGCTCTCTACAATTAGGAATGCCAATCGTATTGTGGTTATGGATCAAGGCCGAATTGTTGGGAACGGGAAGCATGTCGATTTAATCGATGAAAACGCTCTATACACACAAATTTATCAAACATTATTTGCAAAACAAAAGCAGCTGTCTCCAAGTACGCCCCCGGCGACATCTTCTCAAAAACAGGAGGGAAAATAATGTCCCACGGAAGAAGAATGATTATGGAAAAAACCAAGCGTTATGTGGATGATAAGACGCTTTGGAAGTGGATGTTCTCCTATTTGAAGGACAAAAAGGCTCTTTTCATTGGACTCCTGTCAGCTATGTTTCTATTCACCGGAATGCAGGCGGTTTTGCCCCTTTTACAGCAAATATTGATTGATGACGGAATTATTGGCAGCAATCAAGCGATTGTGGTAAGTATTCTTGTTGTTTACGCATCGTTCAGAATAATTTCCAGTATCGGAAATGGTATTATAGAATACATTATGGCCAAAATTGGCACCAATGTGGTGTATCGAGTCCGTCAAGATTTGTTTATTAATATCCAAAAGACTTCGATGGATTATTTTGACAAATCGAGAAGTGGAGATGTAATTTCCACAGTAACAAATGATGTTGATCAATTGAATCAAATCTTTGGTGGGCAATTGGCCACATTAATCACAGATCTATTTCGAGGATTGCTTGTGCTAGTTCTGATGTTCGTTATGAATTGGGAGTTAACGCTTGTTGCCCTACTCATGATTCCTCTACTGCTTCTTATATCCAAAACATTCATGAAAAATGTACGGAGTATGTTCAAAAAAACACGCAAGGAACTTTCCAACGTTACCAGTGTTGCTGAGCAGAATATCTCAGGGATGAAGGTGATTCAGGCCTATGGAAAACAAAAAGAAGCAGCTGATGAATTTGACGTTGCCAATCGACGCAATCAAGAATCATTTTTGAAGGTTAGGCGTATAATGTCCTTTTTGTTCCCTCTATTCATCTTCATCATGAGTCTGATGTCTGCTCTGGTTATGCTCTATAGTGGGAGCGCGCTACTCAATGGAGTTGGATTCTTTGGGTCCACAATTACCATAGGGATAGTGTCATCCTTCAGTAATTATTTGAACCAATTATTAATGCCTGTGATGATGCTTGCTTTCTTCGGACAACAAATGCAATCGACATTGGCTGCAGCCGAGCGTGTTTATGCATTGCTTAATGAAGAAAATGAGATTCCGGACCCAGAAACACCCGAAGAATTTACCACCACCCGTGGGGAAATTACCTTCGAAGATGTTACTTTTGCTTATTCGAAAAGACAGGTCAAAGTGCTTGTGAAAATCATTGATCCCGATGCGAAGAAGAAGAAGCGTGGAATTAAGCGCCGAAAGGCCAAGGATGCTAAAGAAACAGAAAAAGAAGGCCCCCCAATTATGGCCGAGGCCAATCATAAACAAAATCAAGCTATGGCAAAACTATTGTCAGATCCAGAAGCCTATTTGAAGCTCGCTCGAAACTTAGATAAACAAATAAAGGGGACGGGCAAAGGCGCAAAATTGGCATCCGGAGGTGGCGACAGTGGAAGTATGGGCGGAGCTGGAGATAACTCCAACATGGGAGGAGGTGGAATGGGCGGTAAAATGGACTTATCCAAACTTCCCCTGAATCAGATATTGACGATTTTGGGTTCCCCACGAGTTCCACTGGAGATTTATGAGCAATTTTCTGGGACGGTTAAAACCCTCATTGAGGAAGATCGCTTAATTCGAGAACATGAATCCCACACAGGGGATGTTTTGGAAAATATGTCCCTTACCATTGACTCTGGAAAAACTGTCGCCATCGTTGGACCTACAGGTGCCGGAAAATCGACATTGATCAAACTTATCTCCAGGTTTTACGATATTGGAGATGACAATGGTTCTATATCTATCGATCAGATAAATATCAAAGATCTGCGTAAAGAGGATCTGCGTAAGGTCATCGGAATGGTACCCCAAGATAGTTTCTTGTTCAATGGCACAATTTTGGATAATCTCTATTATGGTTTACCCGCAGACACCCCAAGAGAAGTGAATGAAAAGGTCCTGGAAATTACCAAATTTCTCGGTTTACACAATTTCATAGAACACATGCCGGAAAAATATGAAACCGTTCTTATCGAGAACGCTTCGAATCTTTCGGTTGGGCAGCGCCAATTAATTGCTTTTGCTCGGGTTCTCATGCTGGATCCATCCATTCTCATTTTGGATGAGGCAACGAGTTCGGTTGATCCCTATACTGAGACACTCATTCAAGATGCATTAGAAAAAATAAAGAAGGGGCGGACAACCATTATCATAGCCCATCGATTGTCGACTATCAAGAATGCAGATGAAATCTTCGTAATCGATCACGGAAAACTGATTGAACGAGGCACCCATGATCACTTATTGACCCTCAAAGGTCATTACGCCAGATTGGTTGAAATGCAAGCCATGGATGTATAAAAATATTCAAAACATTCAAATTATATCATACGGCCTAATACCATTTTTTTTACTTACTTACTTCTATCTTATCCAATATTTTCTTCACCCACTTTCCAAATCTCAAATCTGTTTCAATATCGGGATAATCAGGCGAACTGTTGGAAGGCCTTTAGTATCTGATATATAATATTTTTTTTTACTATTACCAAAACCTTCTTCTAAATTTAAATTCACGTTAAGACTTTATTAGTAAGTGGTTAGTGGGTTAAAAATATCGAAGCTGGAGTATTGAAAATAGGAGTTGCTACGTTAGAGACATTGAAGGATGGTCATCCAACCTGTATGCAAGCCTACTGAAGGGGACTAACATCGTGACGGATTCTGACGGAGTTTAACTCACAATAAACCATAGTGAGAAGATTTACGGGTATTCAAATTTAAGAAAAAAAGCAGATATCTCAAAGTGAAAGTAAAATGTTTTAAAATTTCTTGATGAATAGATACCATGCAGAATCCGTTTAAAAAAACTAATGCCATCAAATCGTGGATCGCATTCTTTCTCTTTTTCACACTCAATATGATTGTGTTTACTGCCATTGTCTTTTTAGTTCAACCGATTTGGTATGATATAAACAATTTCTTGATAAACGCTCTTGGATTGGAATGGGATTGGCTCGTTACCATCATTATCATCTCTTTTATTCTTATTTTCTCTGGAATATTTCTGAGTGTTTATTATCTCAAACGGTTCCAAAAACTTCAAAAATTCGAGAAACTCTCTAAATTCTCCATTAGTCTCCCACATAAAATCTTGTTGTTAATATTTTTCATTGGATGGAATTTTATGCTGTATGTTTTGGTAGATGAAGGTGGAGAGGAATTAACAATCATTGGTCGTCAGATTGAAAATCTGAGCCCGATCCTCTACATAATTCTGATAGTTAGCATTGGGTTATCAATCAGTGTAAGTTTCAGGCACATTCTGAAATTTGGTCGTCAATGGACACAGAAAAAAGATGTGAAAGCTGGCGTTCTTCTTGTGATCATTGTTGGTAGTAGTTTTTTAGGGATTTTCTTACCTCTTATGGGTATTCCTGTTAATGTGCTTGAGGGAGAACTTCCGGAAAAACCTTACTTAATGGCCCATCGAGGGGCGGCTTATCTAGCGCCTGAAAATACGATCGTTGCGGGTGAGGTGGCGCTTGAATGGGGGGCAGTGGGTTGGGAAGTAGATATCTCAATTAGTTATGATGGGGTTTTGTTTTTGTGCCATGATACTACGTTAGAACGTACTACGAATGTCGAAGACATCTTTCCCACCCGGATTATGGATGATTGCACTTCCTTTAACATGTCTGAGCTCCAGCAACTGGATGCCGGATCCTGGTTTGTGGAGGGCGATCCCTTCAAGACGATTAAAGATGGTTTTGTGACCCAATACGACGCTGAAAACTATCGGGGAGAATCCATTCCAACCTTCGCCGAGGTGCTTACGTTTACCGGCGATAATGATCTGTACTTGAATATCGACGCAGGGCGTCCTCCGGCAGATCATCCTTATTATGATGATTATTACGAGATTTTGCTCTCCCAACTTAATGCTTCTGGTTTGGGGAAGAAGATCTTGATTAACTCGGACAATCCATTAGCAGAAACAATGACGACTTTTGGAGGGGCAGGAACAGTGGAAGAAATTCTTGCATCGGGTCGGAATATGATCAATACTCATCATGGCTTGACCAATGATGTTTTTCGAGCTTATGACCAAGCAAATATTACCGTCATGGTGTGGACAGTCGATACACCTTCGAGATTTTCGCAATTATGGTGTTTGGGTGTGGATTATGTGTATACCAATGCGCTTCACCTTTTGGTGCCTTTAATTGAACCAACATGGGTGATTTCAAAGGCGAATTACCTGCTCTCATGGGCGTTATTATCCGGTGGTAGCATCCTTCTGGGGATTGCGGGCTATATTCTACTGTCAAAACGGAATAAATTAGTTGAAAAAAAATCGTGACATTTTTTTTTTTCCATTATGTTATCGAATGAGGATCGTAGATCCTACTATCCGAATTTCCTTTTGCTTTTTCAATTTTTGCAGTGCTGATTCAAAATGGGCTTTAGATTTTTTGGCGGTAGATCTTTTACCGAAGAAATTCATCACTATTTTTTGAAGGGCCTCCCTGTTCATTTTTCCACCGTTTCTTAATACAAATCGAATCACATTATTAATCTCATATTCTGAGATCTCGGTGAAGGATCGCGGATCCTCCTTAGGATGGAGCGATATCCGGCACAAAAAGGGGATTTCCGTGTTGGGATACAAAAATCCGGGCTCGGTTTTATAATCTGTTTTATTTTCTTCTTGATGCCCGGAAAAAAGCAAATCCATGAGCTTATTTTTGACGTATGTGGCTTTTTTCTTATACCCAAAGAGTTCTGATATTCGGGAAACCAGCATATCAAAGATAATCGGTCCTTCTGCTTCTACAATTTCATTTACATACTGTAGAATTAGAGATTCGTTTATTTCTTCGTGGAAATCATCCGGAGTATAAACAAAATCGTATTCTTTTTGTTTGTATTCTGTCACTCCCTCAATGGCAAGCAATTTTTTACGATAATGGACAGTGTCCCGTGCCGGTCCCGACAATCTTACGATATCCTTTTCATGAAAAACAAAAATTGTGTCTGATTCTGTCTCTGATTCTGTCTCTAATTCTATTCCTGATCCTGTTTCTATCTCTGATTCTATTATGGGCTCACTTGGATAATAGGGAGATGAGGTTGAAGGAGTTGAATCGCTGGGTAGAGGAATTTCGGAATTGGTTAGCATTTGTGTTTTTTGATGAATTTCTTTTTCCAAAGTGCACAATTCATAGATTTTCTCTTCAATTTCCTTCAAAATTTGTTCCCAGTTTTCGATCCATTCAATGGAATAAAGGTGATACAAATTCCAGCCAAGAAGTTTAAAAATTGTTGGGCGAATCCGAACCCGTTCGGTGGTATTTGGGGCATAGGCATAGGTTCCATGGTCCAATACTATTCCTAAGATATATCTTTTAGAGTCAAAGGGATGAATAATTCCTAAATCGATTTGATTTTTTGATTTTCCAACACCCAGATCGACCTGAAATCCCTTCGCCTGCAATTGTGATGCAATGGATTTTTGCAAATCTGAATGTAAATCCAGAGACGATTGTAAAAGTGCACCTGTTTGGGAAAATGAAAGGGTGTTGGTATAAGCAAATTGGAGAAATCCGAAAAGATGCCGCAGACCTTTACTTTTACTCCGTTTAAAATCAATTTCATGGGGGAGAAAAGAACAGAATATTTCCATTCTATATCGCGCCCTGGTAATTGCAACATTCAACCTGCGCTCTCCACCTTGCTGATTCAAAGCTCCAAAATTGAGCCGATACTTTCCCTCATAATCATAACCGTATCCTACCGAAAAGAAAATTACATCCCGCTCGTTTCCTTGAACATTTTCAATGTTTTTTATGAAGAGGCGTTCGTAGCTGGAAAAATCTACCCTAAGTTCTTTTTCGGGAGTCTGTTTCAGTAGATTTTCAAGTGTTCGGTGGATTGCATCCATTTGAGCTTCATTAAATGTGATTACTCCCAGGCTTCGGCGTGGTTCTCCAGTTTTTGTCCTTGGCGTGGAGTCGTAATGGGCAATAATTGCCTTAGCTACCATTTCTGCTTCAATTTTATTTGTTCGTGATTTTCCGCGATCATATCTCCCCTTGGGAATATAATTGAAGACAATGGCTTTTTTGTGAGTTGTTGGAGGAACATTGCTTTTGTCCTTCACGGAAACATCTTGATCACTTACAGAATCACCGTGTTCATCCACAAAAACATCCGGAAATGAATTGAGCATATGATCATAATAATGGTAATTTGAAAAGACAATGAGATTCTCCCTTTTGGAGCGGTAATGATTTTTCAAGGTGAAGACCGGCAATCCGATGGCCATTGATTCTTCCAAGACACTTTCATAGGAATTCAAATCATTTTCAGAACCGGAATCCTCATCGAAGAGCCGTGAAGTGAAAAATCGTGTGGGGGGGAGTTGTTTTTCATCCCCGACAATGACAACCTGCTTACCTCTAACGATGGCTCCAATTGCATCCTCTGTGCAAATTTGGGAGGCTTCATCATAGATTACGAGATCGAAATACTGATAGAAATTCTCTAAAGGAAGATACGTAGCAATGGAGAGGGGACTCATCAATAAACACGGCTTTAGTGTTAAGAGGTAATCCCTTGAAATACTAAAAATATCCCGTAGGGGTTTGATATTGCGGCGTTTGATCAGTTCTCGATTCAGATATCCAATTTCGTTATCGGGATCATCCTGATAGAGCCACGGCGCAAGAGGTCGGGATTCAAATAGGCGTTTGGCCAGCCGATATCGATTGATTTTTAAAACATTGGCGTCGAGATCTTGAAAATGATGAATCATACCTGAATATTTTTCTCGTCGGAAGGCATAAAGGGTAGAATTGGAATGAACTGCCCGATTCAGCCATTGCAGTAAATAAGTTTTACGAAATCGTGTCGCAAAATTGGAGGGTGCTTCTGGATCCATAATTTCCTTGAGCAGAAAATCCAAGTTATTGTCGTGGAGTCGATGGAGTTGAATCGTGAAATTACACCAGGGCGAAAAAGTGGATTGCAATTGCTTTTGCCAGAAAAGATTCCATTTCTGCTGTTGGATCCAATAATTATCTTTCTTGCCGGCCATTCCTGGAAGAAAGGGCAATTTGGCCAAAAGTTGATGGTTCTGGAGTAATTTTATCTGATCTACAAGACGAGATAATTCGGAAAGATTGGTGGCAAACAATTCGGAATTCATCAGAGGTAAATTCTGGTCATTTGCATAGTGCTTCTTCACCAGATATTTTCCTTGGATTTTTTTGATTTCGGAAATGTGATCCTGGAGTAATTTTCGACTTTTTGTAATTTTATGCCGAAGGATTGATTTCCTGAAGTGATAATAGGGAATTTTAAGAAATCGACCCATGTTCCCATAATCATCGACAAATTTCTCTTCAATTTCAAGAATGTCAATCGTTAGGGTGTCTAGGCGGTACTGTTGGATAAAATCTTTAATAAATTCCAAATCTTGGGGAGTATCAATCATTTTGAATCCATACTTATGATAAAAGAGTTTCAATTTTTCCATAAAGAGATCCAACGTTTTTTGAAATTCAAAGAGAATATCCTGCAGATCCGTATAGGCGCATTCAGGAGGTTGGGCAAAAGATGTAAATTTCCATGGGAATTCCGAGTAATTCTTGCGAATATCGGTAAAACTTTCCAAATTACCTAAAATTTCCTCAATTTCGATTAACTTATCTTCATTGATTTGCTCCAATTTGGGTATTTGGCTTGTAAACGCTTTTACATCTCTTAAATTGTCCAAAGCTGCCAATTTTTGCTCTATTAAATCTGCATTAGATCCATAGGGGGTATTTATACCTTCTACATATGCATCTAATTGGGTTGATAGTCGATTCAATGTGTGATATTTTTCATTGGGGATGGTAAAGGGCTTTAAATCTGTATTGTAGGTGTGGGCAATTTGATCCAGAACCCGACGTTTGTTTGCCTTATCCGAATGTAATTCCAAACAGAATTCGCCGATTCCTGTTTTATCCAGTCGGGCTTTAACAACTTCCAAGGCTGCTGATTTTTGGGCTACAAAAAGAACCTTTTTTTGATTGGATAAACTTTCCGCAATAATATTTGCGATGCATTGGCTTTTTCCTGTCCCAGGAGGGCCCCGGATGACACAAGAATATCCCTTTTCGATATAGGAAACTGCTTGCATTTGGCTATAATCAACATCCAGAACGGAAAATACATTAATATATTCCTCATTATTGGCAATTTCTTCGGAAAGAGTGCTAGTATCTATGTTCTGGTTAAGAGGTGCCAGTTCTGCCAAGGGCCGAATAAATGGGTGCTTATAGTAGAATTGTTTATAGGAAACTAGGTCTTGGAATAGAGGGATTTTATTAAAAGAAAATAAACTCACAAATGTTCTGTGGGTTATTTCCCACGTGGGCTGTGATTCGAACAATGTGCTCAGATTTAACAAAAATTCTAGAATCCTCGCCTTGGAATACTCTCCGGTAAATGGTGGTAAATTTATGTTAAAATCAAGTTTTAATTTGTGGAGTAGAGAAGGATTAATTATTACATTCTCATCCAAGGCTTCCACAGAATGAAGGGATTTAACTGAAACACGAGAAATTCTGATTGGAATAAAGAGAATGGGGCTGTAAATTGGATCTTCGGATGATTTAGCTTTCCATTTCAGCAACCCAAAACAGAAAAATAGAGAATTTACACCTTTTTCCTCAATAAAATGCTCATTTTTCTCAAGAAGACGGGATGCACGATGTTCCAAAACTTTATCATTTAAACGTGCTACCAATTCATTTGAAGGTGGGTTCTCCAAAACAAGAAACAATGCTTTTTCATGCTCAGTTTTTATTAGTTCGGAGTTATCCTCCGAAATCAGGTCCGTAGATTTTTTTCCCTTTATTAATGTTTCAGGATGAAAAACGGGATAAAAGTGAAGGCGCTTTTCTTCCCCAACCAATTTTTCAAAGATTTCCCCCAAGGATGGTGAAATTATTTCAATTGTACGCTTTGAGGTCGGAGAAAAATTTAACTGAAAATTTCTTTTGCTTAAATCCAAGAGATACTGTTTCCAGATGTTAAATTTAGTCTCAAATTCCTTGGAATATTTAATGGTTTCTGGGGGAAGTTGTTGAACGCGAAGAAACTCGCGATTGGATTGTCCTAGTGTATTTTTTCCCTCAATTTCATCATCGGACAGATTGAGGGGCGTTTGACATATGGGACAAATATCGCTTTGTTCTTGGATTTTAGATGAGCAAAACGGGCAATAGATAGACCCTCGCTCTAAAAATGCCTCACAAATTGCATAATCACTGGTTATTTTGAAGCTGAACTTTCCACAAAATCCACTGTAAGCATGGGAAAAGTATGTACAATTTTTACAATTCTGATCTGAGCGAACCTCGAGTTCGTGGAATCCGGGTGCGTGGGCATCCATGCTAAAAATTAGAAGTCATAGTTAAAAAAAGTATCTTATGTATTTTATACAGTTTTTCTGGCAAACCTATTTCTTTTCACTTGGATTTTTTGTATCATTTTCTGACACATTTAGGTCGCTTGAAGTCGTATTGGTTGAATCGGTTATAGATTGTGCTTCTATTGCCATCTTCTCTGAAATTGCTTCGTTTAAGGGTTCTGTTTCGATTACCTCATCTGATGGAATTGCTTCGATATATTCATCTTCAATTATCTTGTGAAAGTATTTTAGTGTGAGACTATCCAAAGAGATTGGTATTGGCATACCACTATAGCTCATAATATCGCTCCCAACTTCATTTGAGATCTGCTTCACACAATTGCGGATACTGCTTTGAATCCATACTGGATTATTCCGTAAAAAGAGAACTAACCAGTATTTCTCTCCTCGAACAATGCTAACATATCCTTCATCAATTTCTATGGTTTTAATTCCTCCGCCAGTAATTTCTTTGATTAGCATTATCATGCCAGACATGGCCCCAGATATGAGCAATGGGTCTTTATCGGTGAAATTAGCTTCAATTTTGTTAGCGATCAAAACACCATTCTCATGCATAATCATGATCCCCGCAATCGATTTCCTTGCTTGTCTCTTTCGATTTATCACAAATAAAATCACTGAAGTCCCTATCACTGGACCAATAAAAAGAAAATACAAATAATTGTTGGTTGGCTCTAAAATTTCGATAAAATTATTTTGAATATAAATTCCATTGTATGTATCGCTCAAAATTTCTACAGAAAGAGTGTAAATTCCTGCCTCGAAGTCAATCTCCATTGGAATGAGAAAAATATGGTTTGATTCTACATTTTCTGCTGTTTCCGTGTAAATAAGATAGTCAATGGTTTGATTTTGTGCAGTTGAATAGGCAGATTGGGGAGATTCGGCATATAATGAAATTTTAACATCAACCGGGTCCAATAATTGGTTCACGCCCAAAATATCTTCCAAATGAACAGTAAGGCGTAATTCTTCTCCCGCTTTAAAGTCGTTACCATTTTGAATTATTTCAAAATTGATTGGGCGAGATAGGATCTGTAATTCAGCTTTGAAACTTTGGGGATCATAGCCATCACAG
>JABCSI010000122.1 GCA_018238965.1 Promethearchaeota archaeon | reverse complement strand
ATGCACAAAAAACGATGATCATAGCGGTTGTTAGAAAGACATAATATCCCTCGGTCCATCGAGCTAATATGTTTGAAGTCGAAAATCCAAAATATACGATGAAAAGCACGCTGAAAATTCCCAATATGGACAGTAATGAAAGGTTTTTGCCCTTAGACTGGACTTTAGTTGAAGGGGTTGTTGGCGATTTTTCTGTTTCTTGTTCTGGTTCAGATTGATTTGATTCTTTTGATCGATGGAGATACAATTTCAATGTATATAATTCGAGTAAGGCCAATGCCCATCCAATCGCTTGAAATCCCCGATAGGTGGATATATCTATTGAGGAATTGAGGGCTCGGAATAGTATCGAAGTCGAAATTGCAAAAGTTAAACCTATTCCAATAGTAAATCCTATACTCTTACTGTCTTTCTTTGCGGAGAGAAATGACAAGAAAAGAGGCAGAAACACCATAAAGGCACCCAATCCCAGTCCAGAAATCATCATTCGTAATTTAGTGTCAAACAAAGGTTCCAATAGCCGCGCCAAAACCATTATTCCGTTGGCAATTCCCATTACGAATTTTTTCGTTTTTTTTGTTGCCTTCCTTGGAATCAAAAGGAGAAATATCGAAGAGAGAAGGAAAAGCACGCTTAAGACATTGATGTTCAAGGATAGTGTCATCAAGGCAAAGATATAAACACTTTCCACAAAATCAGAGAAAAGTTGCAGGAAAATTAAAAACATCAAACCAGAAAATAGAAGCAAAGGCAGGTTCGAGTTTGAATTTTTTCCCTTATTCAAATTTTTCATGATTTCAAGTTATGTCCTTCAATCAAATAAGAATTGTGCTTATTGAACAAAAATCGTAACCGAACTAGGATGCCAAATGCAAATATTCCTTAAAATTCTGGAACGTGGTATATACAATCTCTTCCACCTGGGAATAGGCTTTGCGAACTTGGTCAACAGATAGGTTTTTAGTTAGGGAGCAATCACTGAAATATTGAGGAAGCTGGGTTTGGAGCTGGCGAATGTGGTCGGCAAAGGGACTGAAGGTATTAATTTTATCTAAACTGGCTAAAAGGTTCTCTAACAGTTCTGTTATAAACTCCGGATCGAAGTCCTCGGCAATATGAAGATAATCCAATAGTGTGATAAAATCCGAAGTCACCTGGGTTGATCCCGCCGCAAGTTGAAAGGGGTCCAGAGACCATTGTTGGGCCAGCTGATTGAATTGATAATCCATTGTGGAGGAAATCGTAGCGATAATTGTTTTAAGATTTCCCTCCAGGTCAAATCCCTCTATGATTTCCAATAATGAGGTCTGATTTCGGAGTAACTCTTCTTGCATTTCTAAAATTTGCTGGTAGAAATATCTCATGCGGCGGATGTAAAAATTAGGATCCACTGCCCCTTGTTCAAACCGGGATTTAAGAAATTTTGCAGTCTGTAAAATCGAATAGAGATCCGCCTTCACTTCTATTATTGGTCGTGGTTTAGGAAAGCCAAATGAATTGGACCTTGGGGTATTCGAGAAATTCTCCCCATAGGCGTTATTTTGAGTGGTGCGACGATTATTAGGAGAGCGAGGAGAAAACATGGGGATCCTAGTAATGGGTGAGATTGTGGGCTAATGTGCATATCTAAGATGGGGATCAGATCCCGAGAACATCCACGAATTCTCTGTATGAAAATTGGGAAAATAGAAAAATAGGGGGTAACAGAAAAAAAGGAATTAAATTACAATATATAGAATTATTTCGCAGAAGAGGTAATCTTGGCGCGATGGATAGACGAATAGGGCTTTTTCTTCTTCTTATTATTCTTAGAAGGGTGCTTGCTCGGCTGATTATTGTACCGATTCTTTCTTCGGTAGTTTTTTGCCTTATTCGTTCTGTATTTTTGGGCGGAATAAGAGGCCGTTGGAACTTTTTTCTCAATTATTATAACCGGAGATCCACCTGGTACGGTTCGCTTTTCTATTTTTTTATTCAGAAGTTTTTCAACCTTACGCATAAAAACCTGATTATCGGGTGCCACAATGGAGACAGCTTTGCCATTGGCAACTTCCTTGTTAATTCCTTCCGTTCTGGCAGTCCTTCCAATACGATGCACATAATCTTCAGGGTCTCTGGGCATATCATAATTGAAAACATGGGATACTCTGGGAAAATCTAACCCTCGGGCTAAGACATTAGTGGCCACCAAACAGTTCAGCTTCTTTTCACGGAATTGGGTAATGGTTTTTTCGCGTTTTGCCTGAGAAAGATTTCCGTTAATGAATCCAACTTTAAGATTAAAGGTTAAATGTTGTTCCTTTTTCAATTTGCGACAGAGGTCTTCAGCGTTACGTTTAGTTTTCGTAAAAACCAATGAAATTTCAGGTCTTTCTACATTTAAAATTTTAATAAAATTGGCATACTTGTTTGAATTGATGTAATAGGCGAATTGATCACAATTTTCTACTGTGAGGGAGTCTTTGCTCACATTTATTTCATGAACCTTATCCTCTTTTGTAAATTTATAGATAAGGTTTTTGATTTCCTTGACCATCGTGGCCGAAAACAGAAATAAGCGAGGGGAAACATTTCGCATCGCATTAAGGAGTAAAAACTCCATATCTGGAAGGAAGCCCATATCCAACATTCGATCGGCTTCATCTAAGGCGACATAGTTCACATACTTAAAATTAACTGCTCTACGTCTAACTAAGTCAATTAAGCGACCTGGAGTGGCAATTATTACTTGACCTCCGCCCTTTATTTGCTCAATTCGATTTCGAATTGATGTTCCGCCATATACTTCGACAATCTTAACTTTCTTGTACTTAGTAATGGATCTGAATACGGCTGCATTCTGCTTGCATAATTCCCGAGTAGGAACCATGATCACTGCTTGCACATGGCGATTTTGGGAATTGATTTTTTCGATAATGGGGATGGCGAATGCAAGAGTCTTACCAGATCCTGTCTTTGCTTGCCCGATTACGTGCGATTTGAACTTTGCAAGACCAAGTGGGATGCTTTTTTCTTGAATTTCTGTAGGAGAAGCAATGTTGTTCTCTTCCAAAGCCCTTATAATTTGTGGATTGATATCCATTTCTGTAAATAACATTAATATAACCTAAACCTAATAAAAGAAGTAAAAAAGTAATTTCTAATGTTTCTTTCTTATTCTTCAACTAATTGTATCAAGGAAGCATAGGATAATTAGTTTATCAAACCAAAATCGATTCCCAGAATAGTAACATTTAAATGGAAAGAAGTAGGTAAAAAAAAGCCTAAGCAGAATTCAAACCGCTGAGCCAATCTATAATATTCAGGTTAAAATCCAGTGTTGGGCGTAAGAAGATTGTCGTATAGATGATCACAAACGCGACTATTAAATTTCCAATCAGCAACTTTTGCGTATTCGTATTTCCAATTTCTCTAAAAGCTAATGACATTAATACTGCCGTCCAGAGTAAAGCAAGAGCTTGAAATATGTCTAGTAGAGCCCAAACAAATCTAACATCCCATATGGTAGCCATAAGGCTTGACAATTCGCCATAGGAAACATTAAATGAAGTAAGGTTGATGGCGGGCAATCCGATTAACAGTACCAAAAATGATAGTAAGTTAGCCACAACGAAAGGAATATAGGCATACGCCATCAATTTACCCTTTCCAGTTTGGCGAATTTTCGTTAACCCCTTTTCATCCTCGATGGAATCCAAGGTTAATTCTCCTTTTTGTTGACGTTTGAGCCTAGCCTGTCCGGATAAGAAATCACGAACTGGATTTTTTTTCATCCTGACATTATACCGAATGCTCAAAATCCCATCCAATTGCACACTGAAGTTGGCACCCAGGGAAAAGAGAAATGAATAAAGCATGAATGCCAATCGCCAGTAAATCAATCCGAATATGAAGAAGACTAAGAATAATGGTAAAATCGCGAGTGTTCGTTCAAGTAAAGTAACACCGGGGACTCGAACATGAATAAGAATAGCTAATGCCCATAATCCGGTTAAAAGTCCGCAAGTAAATCGGATGAACCGGCCCCCCCATGCATCTTTCTTTTTGTTTATGTCTCTAAATGCATAGGCGGGGTTGTAAATAGCTTTAGCCAGTCTTAGGTAAAATGGATCAGGTTGGAACCATCGCTCCTCGGGGCGTGAAAAAATAGGCGCCAAAATAGGCATTGATTCAATATTCTCTACCTTCAACTGATACCCACAATTATCACACACGTACGTGTCAAGATCACTTTCGTGCCCACAGCTGCTGCATCGTGCCATGATTAAACCTTCAGATTGTTCAAGCGAAATTCCCTTGGGAGAGAAATTCACGGATATACAATGTTTATCTTGTTACCCTAAAAAAGCTAGTTTCACAACTTCCCATGCAGATTAGATCGGAGAAAAAGGAAGGCTCACCCCGTTTGTTTGGCCCAAAATTGCATCATTTATCGAAGGTTTTTTCTGGGAAATCGCCATTTATGGGATTACCGTTATTGGAGATAATCCAATAGTCTCCTTCTCGCTGGATCTGGGGTGTTTTGCCAAGAATTTGTTCAAGGATTGTCACATTTGTTAGAAAGTGGGAGGATGGTTTCGTTGTTTTAAAAGCATAAGGAATATCCCCCGTCATTAAAACGGGCAATATTTGATCCGCGGCATAGATGTCCATTGTTTCTTCTCCTTTGATAATATCGATTAAGGCTTCTCCGACATTTTTACCGAGTTTTTCGGAACTCAATCCCCGTTTTCCCAAAAATGTACCCGTTCCCACTCTGATATTTGGTAAATATTCTACCCATGCATCGATTCCAACACCTACGGATAAGGTTTCGCAGTAATTTAGCTGAATATCTAAGGATGGGTGTGATGGGGTCAAAAAGGGCGATACTGTTTTTCGGATTGCTTTGCCTATTCGTTCCGCTACCTGTGGTTTACGTAGACGTTCCTCCACATGGACTACCACGCAGATTTTTTGCAGTGGACCCCTTTGAAGGCAGTGGATACCCGGTGGGAATATTTTTTTCTCTGGAGAAGTTTCAATCTGTGGTGGTTCAATAGTTAAAATTACCTGCGCTCCCCCTTTTGGATAAAAACCTTGCTTTTGCACCTCCAAGTGACAAAAATATCCAATTTGTTTGAACCAGTGAAAGGTAATTTGTTCGATGTAGGTGGTTCCGGGTGCAAAGATCCCGTATGTGCCTCCGCCCGTTATTTGAAAAGTATAGGTGGTATGGTTTCCATTGGGGATAATCAAGGCATTCTGAAGTGTTTGACAAAGGAGACCGATATTTCCTGCAGTTCTTATAGAAACCGGAACCGAGGAGATCCAATCGGTACCGATCCCAGGGTAAAATTCAAGATTGGTGGTTCCGATCGCCAACGGGCTTGAGGTTCCGGAAGTTAATAGTTTAAGTGTTTCGAGACCCACCAGATGTTGCAACTTCAATCCGGGTTTCTTCCGATTTGCCCGAATATTGGTAATTTTTAACGGTTTATGTAACGCACACGCCAATCCTGCACCTACACGAAGGATAGATCCCCCTCCTTCACCCGTTTCACCATTTAATTCAATCACTCTGATGGCTCACCCAATCCTATAGAAGGAAATTTTGCTAAAAAGGACGAAAAAATTTTAAAGGTTTTCCACTTCTTCCAAAAGAAATTCCAAGGATCGCCTTACGGCCTGTTGCTTAATTTCCAACCTGGTTCCATTAAATTGAATTTCTTCAATTTTGTTGCAAGCAGGTGTCCCGATTCCGATATACACTAAACCCCGTGGTTTTCCTTCCATTGTATGTGACCCTGCTACACCAGTAATAGCGATGCGAAGATCAGTGCTGATGCGCTTTTGGAGGCCGTTCAGTAAGGCCTCGGTAGTTTCGGTCGAAATCGCGCCATAGTCGTTAATGGTATCAAATTCCACGTCAAAAATGGTATTTTTTGCATATGCCGAGTAGACAACCGCACCACCCACAAAAGCTTTAGAACTGCCTGCGATGCTTGTTAAAATATGGCTGAGATATCCCCCAGTAGCAGATTCTGCCACAGCAAGAGTGAACTTTTTGGATGTGAGTTGGGAAATAACAATTTGCGCGAGGTCTACAAGATCGTCCGTAATATCCAGCACCATATACTAGAAAAACCAAAGAAGCCCAATAAAGATTTTTTTATGAATTTTCAAAAAAAGGTGGGAAAGCTCCTCATTGGAAACTTATTTTGGCTCTTTCAAGAGTAATCGTTCGGAAAGAGGGATCTTTAAAATAATCCGTAATACCGCCGAGGGGACCAAATCCTTGATCTCTTGCTGTTGCATTAAAAGTTCCCTAATTTTGGTTCCATTATAGCGCATAAAATCATATTTTTGGATATTTCCCAGTTGTTTTCCCACCTTTTGAAACAGCTGACGGGTCCATTGGCTATTTGAGTAAAATATATCAAAATTACCTACGATTTTGATTACTTCCCGGGTCCAAAGATCAGCATTATGAAGATCCGGAATAGCAAAAATATGAAACATGTCGGGAATAACTCCATTATCCAGAAGGGATTGGGAGATCATATCCCGTCGTTCAGCAAATGTAAAGGGATTGTCAAGGGTTGAATGATACTGGGAAGATCCGACCCCTATTTTGAGAATCGACACTTGTTGAAGTAAATGAAGAATAAATTGCAAATGACCTTTATGGAAAGGCTGAAACCTTCCGATTATTGCACCCACTGGTTGGTTTTTTTTGATTTCTGAAGATGAAGAAGAAGGCTTGCGGACCAATATTTCATTATGCTCCCTAAATAGAGTCGTGAAAGTGTCCTCTTCGAAGAGTTTTTTCCAATAAAACCCACAGGTGGGTACAAAAGGGTCTTTTTCTATCATTTGGAGTAAGCGGGAGGGAGTTACAAATCCAGAGTCGGGGTCAACTTCACCAAAATTCAAATTTAACTTGTCCCCTACCAAGGCAACGAAGGTATACACTCCACGCACCGATCCCAAATGGGTTTGTTCCACATGAAAATCATACAATCGACCGAAAAGAAGATCCACACCCATTTCTTCCGCCAATTCCCGCCAGGCTTCCGATTGGATAAATTCAAAATCAATATCTGGAATAAAACGGATATGACCGGCCGCCGAATCGCCATAGAGACCTCCACTCCATTTGAAATGAAGGGCTCGTCTCTGCACTAATGGATCACCCTGTAGGTTCCAAGCAAAAATACGGCAGATCACGACCGGAATGTGGTCCTGATGGGCTTTGTTTCGATTCATTCCGTAAAGAAATGAATTTAATTTTCCAGTATGAAAATTGGGAATATCTTTTGGCGAAAAACAAGCTACAATTTCTTCTTCTTCTTCGAAGTCTTTGGATGGATTACAAGGAGGACGTTTAGAGTTGGGGACTGAATTCACTAAATAATCCTCCCATAAATTCCAATGTAAAATGATCCCCCACAGAAGCAGTCAGAAAATCATGTGCTGAAGCTTGATTCTTACAAATTTCCATAAACCCGCTTGCTCCTTCGACTAATAGTAAGGATTCGGAAGAATGACCGGCAAATATGCGGCTCACCTTGATTTGGTATTCTTTATCATGGAAATGGAGGTGTAAAAAGGGTGCAGTCTGGTGGAATAATGCATAAAATTGGGCTATGGGAATATTGGTAATTAAATTCCCGAAACTATCACTATATTGGATCAGACCTTCTAATGTACGCTGATCGTCTGATATTTTTGGTTCAAACTCATCTAGCATGCAAATTTCATCTTTGATCTCGCCGATGCTAAATAATTCTAATCCTTGGGCCAAATGGGCTGCCACCGGCATCATGATATCGCGTCCATGGAAAGTTCCTGCCCAGAGGGATTCATTTTCAGTGTTTTTCTCTGGTGAATTCATGAAATCGATGTTTTCCATTTCCGGCACTCGGGCTTCTGTTTCGAAATCTTGGATGCTGTCGTTTCGATTGCGTCGTTCCTTAATGATTTCTGCAAAAGGGGGATAGAAATATTCCTCATCTTCAATTCTAACAATGACCGCAATAAGACCCTGTTGGGCGAAATATGAAAAAATTCCATTATCGGGGCCAATCAGAAAATATCCATCGGTGGTTTGGATCGCCACAATATCCCGATTCGATCCCACGCCCGGATCAACCACAGTCACAAAAATCGAACCTATGGGAAAAGTATCATAAACTGTGAAAAGGGCATAAGCCGCTTCTCGGATAGAAAAAGGGGCGATGTTGTGTGAAATATCTACCAAGTGGGCATCGGGATTAATTTTGTATGCAACCCCTTTCATTTCGGCCACATAATGGGCCCCCCGTGGTCCGAAATCAGTTAATATTCCAATAATTGTCATTTTCTTCTTATTAATATATTAGGAGAATTGCCGATCTACGTTGACATATTCGGCCAAGGCACGGGCCTTTAATCTATACTCTTCGGATTTCTTAGCATCCATCAATTCTTCAGACACTTCGGCGGCTTTTTTGAAGTTTTTCTGGGCTTTGTCGAAATGATCAGTACGTAAGCCGTCCATAGCCTTATTTATCAGTAGCTTGCGTTTTTTAAGAAGTGCTGGGATTCTTTTTACAAAGGCTATCTTGCTATAATACATTTTTACCAATTCATGCTCCTCCAGTTCAGCAGCATAATTTTTTGCATTTTCGAATTCCCGGGTAGCCTTGTCAAAATCTTTCCGTTTCAAGGCGGCTTCGGCATTGTCATGGGCTTTATATAATTTTTTAGGAATTTTTTTAATTTTGTTGAGTAGAACAGTGGCTTCGTCAAATTTACCCTCTTTGGTCATTTCCTTGATGTGTTTCGATAACCGTGCCTCCACATCCTGTTTATCCAAAATGAGTTCGGGTTGATCGAAGTATTTTGAAAAAGCTTCCTTTAACACGGGTTTGATCGCTTCTTCTTCCTTTTCGTAGTGATCCATCATCTGTTCCATGAACATCTTGAGGGGTTCTCGGTGCATGGAGGCTTCATCGTCCTTTCCCAAAATTACACCTAAAATTAATTGGATTGTATCCCGTTTCACCCGTACATCCTTTTTTATGGAGTAAAATTGGTACTCCGGTAAAATTGTTAGCACGAATTTCTTATCCGAATGGCCCATCCGTATTTTGAGTAATTCGTTGTCGTTGAGGAAAATGTATGGCGAATTGGGTGCGTTATACACTACTTTTTTGCCGATTTTCGCATTTTGATTAACTAATAAAAAGAAGGCTCCTAGGGACATGATTTCTCTTCAGCTCAAGGTAAGAATAGAAGACTATCCTAAAAAATATTCGTGAAAAATAAAGAAAGGGAGTTTTCCCCAAAGATCATTTCTTCTTTTGAAGTTTTATTGCCATCGAACGACCGGTGATATCTCTGAGAGATTGAATAATAGCCAATAATTGGGCCATATATAGATTTTCCCCAATAGATTGATTGATATTTTTCAGCTTTTGCACTGCAGCCATTTCTTCCTTGGCTATCGATTCCAGTGATTTTTCATCCCAGAGTTTCTGGATTTCTTGCTGTATCTGTACCCGAACTTTATCCAATTCTTCTTGTGTATTAGCCCGTCCTTTCTTAATTACCTCAATTATTAATCGCATATTCTCATTAACATTTGTGAGGCTTTCAGTCAAGCTTTTGGAGTTTTCTTCGATATGACGGCTCATTGCATCAATTTGGGCAATTGTGCCGTCTAAACTTTGGGTAATTTGATTAATCTGGTTGGATATTTGTTGCAAATAATTGGAATTGTCTGCCATAATGACCACATTGAGTTGATTTGAGATATTTTCCGATGAACGGATAATTCTGGTTCTTGTACATATGATGGGATGATGGAAAAAAGGGTAGTAAATTGGTAAGTTTGTAATTTAAGTTTGTGTGGACTAGAGGTGTTGATCAGAGGGTTTTTTATTTGGGTGGTGGTGTCATTCCGGGTGGCGGAGTACGCTTTCCCTTCTTCTTTTTTTTCTTCTCATCCTTTGGAGGAGGCATTTTTAAGGCTGCAATACCGTCTTCACCAGTAAATCTTGGTTGTGGAATGGGTTCATCTACCATAATTGACTTTCCATCAGGGATTGGTGCGGATAAGGATTCATCCACTTTCTGTAAAAGATCATCAGAACTCGCTCCCTCGCCTTGGGTTTTATCTACTTCCTTCAAAGATTTAATTCCCTGGAGGACTTCGTGCAAAAGGAGATCCACTGTTTCAGGTTTTAGTGCTTCTTCAGAGGCTTCCGTTATATCTGTGAGTCGAACTAACACTTCATCTAAGTCTTTCAATCCCATTTTTTCACGGAATTTCATTATTTCGCCGACGATATTATCTCCGATCTGCTGGAAAACTAAATGTTGTGCTTCTCCTTCCCGTTCCACGCTTTCGGTCATCGATTTGATTGATCCTACCAAGCTGTCAACCCGATCGACAAGATTCTTATTTAAATTATCGGTGCTCGTCTGCAAATTTTGAATAGATTTGCCCAATTGCGAGATACGGGAATAAATATTCTGTAATAGGTCTGTTAACATTTCTGACATTGCTGATTCACTACACCCGGGAATTTAGCGCCGGTTTGGGAATCCGTTGATTTTCATCACTGCACGGATTTTTTTACTACAATTAACAATTAGATTTTGCAGTTTTAATAATTTTAGATGCTGGGTAAGGGCACCCTAAATTGTGGATGAATTTATGGTAAAAATATGAAATTAGGTATGTAAGTGAAAAAGATCAAAATGATAAAGAAATAGAAAA
>JABCSI010000356.1 GCA_018238965.1 Promethearchaeota archaeon | reverse complement strand
TGGAGACTTTTTCTCCCAAGGTCTTAAATTCATCAACAAAATCCATTAATTGAAAAAAGGAAAGAAATTTTTTAAATCATTCTAGCAATGATATTGCTAATTTTTTTATGTAACTGGCCCGATAACCCTCAAACTCCACTCCCTTGTAAAGAGGCTTAAAAGCTTCAAATGAAATTTGGTTAGTATAAATATTTCATGGATTTCCCAGAATGTTTTTTAATTACTATAAATTTTGAAAATACAGTACGCGTCTTACTAATTTAAAAAAAGTATTATCCAAAATAGGTTTTCTTATGCCAAAACAAGTACAGCAGCATAACAGTGCCCTCGATCCTCAACGCAAAGAATTTTTCGACACTAGAGCCCATAAGTGGGATGAAATCGTTAGCCATGATTCAGTTAAAATAGACTATATTTTAGATCATCTCGAAATTAAACCCGGGGATACTATTTTGGATGTCGGAACAGGCACGGGAATCTTGATTCCTTTTTTAAACACCAAACTGAAAGGAAAGGGAAGAATCGAGGCTGTGGATTATTCCAAAGATATGATAAAAATGGCGAGGAAGAAATATCCAAAAACGCAATTCCCAATAGTCAATTTTCACATTCAAGACATTTATGATACCCCGATGGAAAAGGGCTATGATTTTATTATATGTTATTCTTGCTTCCCCCATTTTCCGCGACATTTTGAAATAATTCAGCATTTTGTACAGGGATTAAAAAAGACAGGCCATTTAATCATTGCCCATTCAGATTCAAGGGACAAAATTAACAATATCCATGGTGAGGCAGGCCAAGAAGTGGAAGATGATCGGTTGCCATCTATGAAAGTAATGAAAGATTATTTTGTAAAAGCCGGATTAAAGATCTTGGGCGATGAAGATAATTCGGAATATTATTTTATTATTGGAAAGAAATTAATAAAGTCCCACTTTCCATAACCCCCCCTTTCCCAACGATTCACAATTCAACCTACTATACCAAGTGGTCAATCTTTTGGTTGTATTACATGGTTCATGTTAGTAGATGTTAAAAAATCTCTATCAGAGAATTTTTAGGTAAAAATAATAAACAAAATGCCAAATTTTCTTGAATTTTTTATGAATATCATATTTCTTCCGCATCATCGAACGTGCTTGTGCAGAAAATTCGTATAAAGCTCTTCAATAACCCCAAATTTTGAAGGAATTCCCACCGATTGAGTAAAAAGGGCATAATTTCTGCAACTAAAAAGGATTCCCACTCCTCTTTCTCGTGGGGAAGAACACAATTTTCTCTGATCGATTGCACAAATTGGTTAAGGATCATATAGAACACCGATTTCATCAGTTTAGTTTCTAATCCAATTTGCGGGTTCGTTTGAAGGATGTTTTGTCCCTCTGAGGTGGTGAAAATGATTTTCTCCTTGGTTAAATCGATTTTTGGAATGAATAACTGTAAAACCTGAAAGGCCTCCAAATTGCCCGTATCTCCGTAAAATTCCTTCAATTGGGGACTATTACTGTGCAATTCGTAAAGAAGTCGTAGATATTTCTGCCCGTGGATATGATCGTATATGAACTGGATCATTCCATTCAGGACTTGCTGAAAAATACCTAAGACGTCCAACACCTTACCCAAATCCATGCTTTTGTTGGCAAGATCCCATTCTCTCTGTAAATCCAAGAGATCGTATCGAAATGTGGAAAATTGGGAGATCTCAACACCTCCACGATCCCAAAAATGGAAATCGATGTTATATTTCTGTATAAAGAGCGCATCAATAACATTTAGTCGGGATCTCATCACCTTCGCATTGCTCTCAATTGAATCGGCGCCAATGAGCAGTAAATTATGAACCGAGTCTTTCAAATATACCCAGCGCTGATCCATCATTTCGATTGATTGGATACCCTGTTGCTGGATTTCCACTTCCGAAAAGGAATTCATCGCAGCCATAAGCCCAGAAACAAGCATGGCGTTAAAGGGGATGTTCTCATAGGAATAATAGAAGAGCATAGTAGAAGCATCCTTTTGAACTATCCATAAATGTTTGATTTCGATCACCCATACTCGGTTTTTCAATAAATCCGATTAATAGATATGTATTTTTTTTTGAACTTTAAAATATTCGCGAAATCGCAAAATGGGAAATCTAATCAAAATTCAAATGAATAACGCTCAAAAGTCAAAAGAGAGAAAAAAATATTGTGGATTGGTCTTCAAGGTTCAGGAAAGACCGCTTAATTCCATTCACGGGAAAATCCAAGACTTATTTGGAATCCAATTTGAACAAAATCGTTCCTGAGGAGATGAAGAATGTTTGATTCTTTTTCAGCACGATTGTGTGATAATATTCGGCCAGCCCGAGAAAGCCTCGAATTACTGACTCATCATCTTCGAATGTGAATTGTACAATGGTTCCATAGCGTCCTTCGGTAATGGTCGACTTTGAGTACACACGTTCATCAACTAGGGGGATCTTAAGTTCTTGAACTATTTCATACACGCGTTTAATAAACAATTCTTTCTTTGCCATGATTTTTTAACTCCATAGATTTATTTATTTCTCTGAAACCAGTGGGCAGCAAAATTCCCAGCGAAGGAACGGTGGATCGGCGGGAAGTGTTGATCACGATTTCGAGTGTAAATTAATTCTATTAATTAAATATTATATTGGTTTATTGAGTTTAAATATTTTCGTCTGGGAGTGTGATGATCACATGTAAGGGTGGGTGTCGGAGCCTCCTTTTAAAAGTCCTCGCAAGTTCCCCCCACATACAAATGAAACTTCTTAAAAAAGTTCTTATAGAGAAATTTATTTAGCAATTTGTATATTTTTTACTATGAGTGTGACAGCTAATCCCTTCGGGAATCGCCCCAAAAGGTAAACCCACTCAAAATAAACAAATATATCCGCCTCTATACATCCAACCTCCCCAAATCTCATAGAATCCCTCTATCCTCCTACATCCCATAAATCCCTCTATCCTCCTACATCCCACAAAACCCTCCATCCTCCTACATCCCATAAAAACCATCCCGCCGAATGAGTAGGCTTGCCTACTCGAGGAGGCATAACTTGAGCAAATGGTCAGCGGTGAAATATTGGTCTTTTTTTCCTTTATGTAATTTACTCACGGATTGAGTATTATTCTTCACTATCCCTTAGTTAATAATCATTATGTGGTGATGTGGTGCAACTTGACGTAG
>JABCSI010000121.1 GCA_018238965.1 Promethearchaeota archaeon | reverse complement strand
CACCTCCGTGTCTGTATTGGAAATCCTCCAACAATTTGTCCCAACCACCTTACATATGTGGGGGATTAATTCCACAGGGTCTGATTTTCCACAATTTGCTATGGATTTAGGAGTGGTAGATGAGTTATTCGTTGATATCTTAGAGGAAGGAGTAGCTTTTCCATCAACCTTCTACACACCTATGGATTTCTCCTTTGAAGATGTATATGATGGATTGATGATTTTTGGTGAAGCCGAATCTAATGGAGAATTCACCGAAGAAAAAATTGATGAATTCATGGATAACATGAGTGTTGATGAATGGGAAGTCTTGCAAGACAGTGTTGAATTCTCTTGGAAGATCAATAGTACCAATGATATTTTCTTTAACACTACGGGAATAGCAGAAAATATAATTGAGGGTCTTGATTTTCTCGAGGCCGAATTTAATAATAGCTTTGAATTTGATCATGATTCCATTTGGGCAGAAATCACCTTTAGATGGGTCTACGATAGTGACGGGAAACTTTACAACTTGCATTTACAAGCAGGTTTAGGGATTAATACCACAGATGGTGAATCCATGGAATTCTTGTCTGATTTTGATATCTCTCAAGGAGAACATGATGAAAAGAATGCAAACTTCGAGGGATACCCTGGATTGTTTGGCGAGATCCCCGGATTTAGAACAGGCTTTATGTTGGCAGCTCTCGTAGGCACCGCCAGATTGTTGTATCTCCGAAAACGTAAATAGATTGGAATTTTATTTAGGAATTCCTTTATATTTTTTTTATGTTATTTTTTTCATTATTTATCTTATCTATCTTCTTATCCTTCAATGCATTACCATTTCTCCTTTACTTCCATTATCTTATCTATCACAGGGTAACGCCTTCTGATTGGTGATGGCTAATGTTGTGTTAATTCCCGCAAAATCGTTCGATTGTAAGAAACACTCTAAATTATGACCATTTTTTTATTGTTCACTGTCGTCGTTTAATCAAGTTTCTCTGGGTGAATTTTCGTCGGATTAATTATTATCATCATATCGTAAAAAAGGACAGTGGACTATGGCATAGCCAACGTTTTGAATGAATCTTCTATATGAAAAGAAATGAGCATTAGAGTGATCGAAATATAACCATGGTCTGATCGATGAAAAAAATAAAGGAGTGAATAATAGTGTGAATTAAGGAGTGAATAATAGTGTGAATAAAGGAGTGAATAATAGAGTGAAAAAAGACTGAAAGGCCCAGTCTGTGGTCATTGTGCAGCAAAACAGCACACAACTGAAATTACAATAATATAATTATTTCTTTTTCTTTTTCGCTTTCCGGTCTGCTTTGCGATCCGCCTTCCGTTCCTCGACTCTCGCTAAGCCATCATCCAAATCGGAGTCAATTTTGCTTTCCAAATCCATGATCTTCTCTAAAGTGAAGAAATAACCATTATGGAAGAAATACGAGAAGAGCAATGCTAATATCGTGAAAACACCGATCAATGTACTATAGGCCAAAAGAGTCAAACCACTACTCAAATCGGCCAATATAATAAAGAGATTTGTTCCCGCTCCCGCACTTAAGACATCGATGAGAAGAGACACCAACCAAATAATTAATCCTCCGAAAATAAGCAAGATAGCCACCAGAATTCCAATAGTGATAACCTTAGCAGATAAATTGTCTTTTTTCGCACCCTTGGGTTGATATTGCACGAAAAGGGAAATCATGATAAGGTTATTACCCCGTTTGTAAAAGAACATTGAGAATACCATGGTTCCAAAGAATAATGCACTAAAAATCCCATAGAAGGATATTTTAATACCGATCGGATAAGTTTCGAAAATAGCCCCCCAATCTCCTGTGAAGGATTCAATAATGGCCCATACAACGCCGAAAACAACCCCAATTAATTCAGCAACTATTAACGCAAAGAGAACCTTCCCAACGGTTTGTTGGTTTTTGGTAAAATCATGCTTATCTCGAGTTTTTTCGTTATAGATTAGTATCGAATCTATTACCCACTTGTGGCCGTTTTGCCAAATAAAGATCATAGAATACACCAAACCATCGAATAGGAGAAAAATCAAACTGATAACTAGGACATAAGTGCCCCCTGTTAAATCTTTCCAGAAATCGGGAATATTGTCAAAGGCAAAATTTCCAAATAGGAATTCGAAAAGGGCAATTATTAATCCGGTGAAGATCAAAAAGACGGCAATTAGAGCTCCAGCTGCAATGTACTTAGCAATCTGGTAAGCTTCATCCCCAGAACGGGCATCTTTCGGATATACCTTAAAGAGGTTCTTCTGTATATTTTTTCTACCCCTTTTATAGAACACTACCAAAAAGAGAACGAGGAAGAAAATACCCAATAGGGAAAGTCCAATAACAAATAGTTTGGATTGAAAAGATAGGCCACCAAATAGGGCCAATTTTTCTTCAGAAAACAAATCCCCGATAGCCCAAACAAGACCAATAGTGGCTACAAAGATTCCTATGGTTGTCATCCAAAGAATTGATTTTACGATAATGTCTTGAACCATTTTATCGCGTTCGGTAGGTGTTTTTGATGGTTTAGGGGCACTTTTGGGGGGATCCTGTGCACTTGGACTATCAAAAGGTGCAGTAGTTTTAACATCTTGAGATTTATCATCATTTTTTTTTTTATTTGACATAGCTATCGCCTAATAGAGTGTGTTAGTATATGTTATATAAATACTATCCTAAATAACCTCCTAAATCCTCTAAACCCTTCTGACCTTTCTGATCCTTCTGACCGTCACTTAAAACTTGATCATTTCTGTCTAGCAGAAAATCTCAAGCCCCATAAGGGCTCACTCGCAACGGAGAGTGGCTCTTGTACCCTATAGGCACAAGAGATAGATTAAAAAAGGGAATCATACGGAAACTAAAGCACGTAATGCCATATTGCGGGCAGCATTTAAATCACTATCGCCACACCAAGTCCTTCCTTTTTACTATTTATCGGTGGTTCTTTATCACCTTCATGTTAAGTTTTTGCCAGAATCTTATATGGTTCGATGTAGTGAAAAATTTTAATCCACCTAGGCGGTTATCTGTATCATCTGTGTCTTGATTTCAGAGAAAACATTACCATTTTGCACTTTTTTTGAAAGTGGGTGCAATTCACAAATTTTTCATTCAATTCAAGATTCGTTATCTATATTCCATCTTATCAGTTATTAAGAATCTTGAGGGTGGCGAACTTCTTGATTATGAAGTCATCAATGTTTGAATGATCAAGTTTTAGTACATTTTTCCAAACTATTATTTACCCTTCAGACCAATCCAAATACATCTCATCTCCCATCTTTTGAAATTGGAAGGTGATCAAAACGACTCTGGGAATTCTTCGGTATGGGAATAATCCCGTTGATCGCAGAGATTGGCCTGAATTTTTGATTTTGACAAGCCGAATTTATCACAAATAGCATCAATCAACTCACAATCTACCCTCCCCGCTAAATGAATTGCGGAATCATGGGCAGTAGCATCACTGAGATCCAAGGTCTTTTTTAAGAAATGCTCTATGATAAAATGATGATTGGAAAGATGTGCCGCGGTTTCATATCCGGCGGGAGTTAGACTGACAGAACCATATTTCTCCCATTTAATCGTCTCGGAGGCAGCTAAACGTTTTAACACAGAATTGAGGGTAGAATGGGGGATTTTCATCCGATCGGCAATGTCCCCTGCCTTCATAGGTTCCTTTTTATAAAAGAGAAAATCCAATATTTGGTTTTCTTTTTCTTTCAATAAAGTTGTTTCAAACATGTTTCTCACTCTTGACTCCAAATTCTACATTTCTACGTCTTCGTCAAAATTGTAAGCAATATTAATCGCTTTATCCGCTTTAGGATCATCGGGAAGCCCATCGAAACGTATAGTGCCATCAAAAATAAGCAACCGCTGACAATGTTTTCGAATCAAACTAACATTATGATGAATCATAATCACGGTTAGGCCGTATTCTTTGTTCAATTCATCAACAAGTTTGAAGACAGATTTTGTCATTTCAAAATCCAAGGCACTGGTAGGTTCATCCATCAGAAGAATCGTAGGTTTGCGCGCCAAGGCCCGAGCGATCAGAACTTTTTGTTGTTCTCCCCCAGAAAGATGACCAATGGGTCGATTGGCAAAACCATGCATATGTACCTGCACAAGGGCATCATGAACAGCAGTATAATCGGATTTCTTTGGTCGGTGTAACAACCCGATTTGTCCGAATCGGCCCATAACCACGGCTTCCCGAACGGAAAGGGGAAAATCTCGGGGAATTGAACTAGATTGTGGTACATAGCCAATATCATTTCGTATTTTACGGTTAAGGGGTTTTCCGTATATAAATATCTCGCCCGAAATAGGCAAGATGGAATTTAATAAAGTCTTCAGGAAGGTTGTCTTTCCGGAGCCATTGGGGCCAACAATTCCCACGTATTCCCCCTTGGTTATTTCCAAGTTTAGATTTTCAAGAACGATACTATTTCCATATCCAACGGTCACATTATTAAACTGAATCGGCAATTCCTCATCGAGAATTAAAGAAGAAGACTGATCGGAGAACGCCGCTGATGGAAGATTTGGATTTGTACTGAGTAAATCACGAACATTCACTGCACATCGCCCCCATGTGTTTCTAAAGTTTCAATGTTGGAAGGGTTATTTGCCTCAGTTGGAGTAATTTCTGACGGATGCAGATGGTCGAATTGCTCTTCACAATATGGGCAATCCTCTTCATCCTGAAGTTCATTGCAATACCGACACTCCTTGGTATGGGATACCTGATCCTTGGCAGTGATATATTTGTGACTCCGCCGTTTCGGCGAAAAAGTGAAGGAAACACCAAATATGAAAGTCACAATTAGAACAATAGTAGAACCGGTGGGCAGATCAAAAATGAAGGCAAAAACCATACCCAGAAAAGCAGAAATGGCACCAAAGAGAGAACTCAGGAAAAGCATGATATTAACCTTGAATGTCCATTGGTATGCCGCCGCAGCGGGGGTAACAATCATGGCAAAAACCAAAATTGCTCCTATGGCTCTAAGAGAAATGGTAATTATGGCACCGATGATGGCCAAAAATAGGTAATTGAGAAATTTCACGGGTATTCCGGAAATTTTCGCCATGGATTCGTCAAAAATGATAAACAAAAACTCCTTTTTGAAGAGGAAGAAGATAACAATAACAATTACAGAGATCACAATAAGTTGATTCAGGTTTTCGACGGTGATGAGCAGGGCATTTCCAAATAGCAATGATTGAATATTTGTGCTGTATTCTTTGTTAAGGCCCACGAAGAGAACCGCCAGTGCCATGGTTAGACTGAACATGATGCCTACCGCGGTATCACTGCTTGATGATGAATCCCGTTCATTGATGTAGCCGATAATCATCGCCGTAGCTTCTCCGAAGATTAGAATGGTGAAAAAGGGATCAATCCCCAATAGGATGGCCAAAGCGCCTCCGGCAAAACAACTGTGGGCAATTCCCGCACCTAAAAAGCTCATTCCCTTCAAAATGATAAAGACACCGATCAGGCCACAAACGATTCCAACGATGAATGTCGATAGAATAGCCCTTTGCATGTATGAATATTGCAAACTCGTAATAAAATCCTGTAAATTCGCCATAGGTTGCTCACATTTTATTTTATTATTTTCAATTATTTTTTATTATTTTTTCTTACCATTACAATGGATAATATAGGGGTCTCGACCATATAATTTTTACGAACCTTCGTAAACCTTTAATAATGATGCCTATGTTATAATCTATGAGAAAGGTATGTTTCCATACCCTAAAAATGGAGCAAAAATCCATGCAGAGAAAATCATATTACACTCTATTATTCTTGATCTTCCTTAGCACGAGCACATCAATACCCAATTTTGTCACTGCGAGAGAAGACACACCTAAAATTCAAATTGTAACCTCGGTCGGCTTACTACAGGATTTTGTGCAAAATGTAGGGGGTGATCTTGTGGATCTAACATCGATTCTGGTGGAGGGAACCGAAGATCCCCACACATATGAACCGACCCAATCCGATATTACGGCCCTTATTAATGCGGATATGTTCTTTTTACTGGGTCGGCCTGGATTGGAACCCTGGTGGGGGGGACATGAGGACGACGGCGAATCCGAAGGGGGATACGAAGAAATTATACTTTTGGATAACGACGATTTGGTCATTATCACGGTTATGAATGAATCCATGACCGAAATTGATCCTCTCCTTGGCACCGAAAACACCCATGGTTGGATGTCCCCCCTCATCGCCAAGGAAATGATTACGAATGTCTACCTTGGTTTATTGGAACAAATTGAACCCGCAGACGGTGATGAACTTACACAAAATTACAATAATTATCTGGCACAACTGGACAGTCTGATAATTCAGTTGGAAGCAAATCAATCCAAATACGAGGGATTGAAAGTTGTAGTGCAACACCCTGCATTTATGTATCTTTTCGATTTTCTGGGAATTGAACGTATTGGAGCCATTGAGGAACAACATGATGTAGAACCCAGTCCCCAACATATTCAAGCCATCAAAGATCTGATGTTGGCCGAAAATTGCACCACCCTGGTGAGCCAAGCCAATCTAGATCAAGATGTTATCCTCCAATTGGCCCGAGATACAAACGCTACCATTGTGTGGGGGGTTCCGCTCCTGGGAATGGATGGCAGAGATGGACAATCCATAGATACTTACATTGACATGATCGAATACAATATTTGGGCACTTGACAACCCAGAAACCCCTACTGCCGAAAGTGGTAGCATCGCAGGATATCCTAATCTTTGGTTCGGACTGGGATTCCTAATTCCGATCGGGCTTGTGTATGTTAACACACAACGCAAATAGAGCCAATCCGCAAAATTTGCGTTTTTTAATTTCATTTTTGAATTGAAAATCGACTGTCATCGGAAATATTGGTGAGATTGGAAATTACGCGAGCAACCCATCCAATTTGAATTACCTCCAGATCCTGCACCCCAAGGTTATATTTAGGAACGAAGGGCTTAATATCCAGCAATGGGGTTTGATCAAGAATATCGCAGCCATCGATCGAGAGTATATTTTCATTCCGGGACACAAGCCGAACAACCGACATTCCAATGGGATTAGGGCGAGCGGGTACTCTAGTGGTAAAAACTCCATGGGGTTTGGTATCTAAGTACGGAATGACTTTCATTTTTGGGGATATGGCTAAGTGAAAGTAGTAAAGAAGGATAATATGGGAAAATTCTTCAATATCGGTCAAGCCCGTCCCGAATTCGGGAAACACCTCGACGGTGGCCTTTTTTCCGCTTGCAGCTGCGCTTTGTAAGGGAGTCCCTTTTGGGTTTTTGAACGGAGAATGTATAATTCCAATCGGTCGAAAAGTAATGTAATTATCTGAGAACTCCATAAGAAATTAGAATCGTGCCTCCTATTAATATTTTCACGAAGTTTATCCCTGTTTCCTACGGAAATCGTAGCGTCAATAAAAAATTGGGATTTACATGCCTAAATGGAAACTTCAACAGCAGAACCATGATTTTCCGATTGAAAAATAAAAAAGGAAATTGATCTAACTTAATACTTCGGAATTTATCAATACGGCTTCTTATGAAATTATTGACCGATATATTTGTTGCTGCAAGATTGTAATGAGTTTTTTATCCCGAGAATCTACTTTATCCATGAGAAAATAGGTTTTTTTATTTTGTGATTCCGATGTTGTGAGAATCCCTTTTTTCTCTAAAAAATTCAGATGGTAGCGCAGAGTATTTAAATTTACGCCCAGCTCTCTTGATATCCTCCGATGATGGAGCCCAAGATTATTCAATATATCAATATCTTGGGTAAGCGACAAGTTTCTCGGCAAGGATAGATAGTTTTATTAACCAATGCGACCCATATACAACTGAGGGTATTTCAATGGAAGAGCAAACACAAATATTTTTGAGTTTTTCGATTGAGAAGAACACTACCCAGAAGTTGTCAAATTACAATCTGCTTCGATATTACAAAGAACAATACGAAAAAGCTAATTCACTTTCAGGAACTTTGACCCAACAAAATGGAAAGTGGATTCTCACCTACAAATTTTTAGATCCAAAGGATTTTGATATTTTATTCCAACAAAATCTCTGGTTCTATGAAAAATTAGTCCAATTGATGGCCCAAGGCATTCTTGAAGTTGAAAACTTAAATATTTCTAATGAAAATTCCCGAAAAGAAACGGAACAAATCCATCTCATTCTTAAAATAACAACCAATCGTAAGCAACCTATAAAAAAAAACTACCAATTGGCTTTCAATGCAGTAGAGTTGATTGGTTTCGGGAGTTATTACGAGGAGATCTATGATGGCTTTTTACTGTTCTACAGGAATCTGGAAGATTTTTATACCATGCAGGTGAATCGGGCAGATTTCGACCAGTTAAAAATTTGGTTGGAATCCAAGAATTTATGGAATCCTACCATGGAAAAACACTTGAATCAACTATTTGAAGAACACAATAAGACTAATGCACTCCCGAAAATCTAAATATTAAGGAAGATGATTTAGATGAGATTTTAATCGCTAAACAGCTCTAATATTTCAATTAATAGGAAATATAAGGGATATCGAACACTTGGCTCACTTAACTCACTTAATTCACTTAACTCACAGTGATCTCTGCCGTAATTGTATATGCACTGGAAATTTGTAGGTTTTCATGTAAGATAATACTATCCCCCAATTGAATTTCAGTATGTTCCGAGTGGATAAGACTATCCCCTACCCCTGAGAAGAAAGTCACATTATAGGCAGAAACTCCAATCTCTATCACAAATCTATATTTATAAGAGGTAGCCTCTGTGTTGTTCATCTGGATATCAACTGTGGTCCCATCCACACTGTATCCAAGATCGTATCCCACGGGTAAATTGTATTTAGCCTGCTTATATTCGGTAACTGTGCAAAGTACGGAATTTTGACCCACCTCAAATTCGAGTTGCTGCGGTCGAGAGTTAATCAAGAACCTACCGCCCATAATGACAATTATTATCGGAACTAGGATCAAAATTAGAAGTGTCTTTGCTTGTCTACTACTTTTAGTCATGGTAATGTATTATTGGAAGAGATAAAATAAAAAGAGTTTTCTAAGAAAAAAAAAATTAGGTAATAGGTTGGAGCGAACCAACACTATTCATTGTGGAGCAATTGATTATTATTTAATTTGGGTGTCGATTCACCGGAATAACTTCTCTTTACTCTTATGCTTGACAGAAATCATCGCATTTTTAATCCGAATCAAATCCGAATCCACGGGAATCAAATGCTTTTTGGAGCCTTCAATAATATCAACTGGAACGATCGCAGTTCCCTGCAATGAGGTCATCTTGCCGAAATTTCCCCCAATGACATATTCCATCGCGTGATACCCATAGCGTAGACCTAGGACCCGATCAAAGACCGAAGGGGTACCCGAGCGCATTGTATGGCCGAGGACCACTGATCTGATCTCATAATGGGCATGACGCACATTGAAATAACTTTCGAGGGATTTGAGACTCCGCAATTCCCGCTCGATTTTATCCGCAATGTTCAATTTAGTGAGAATAGGATTACCAAAGCCGTCCTTGGGTAAATTGTCGATATCCTTTTGACTGATGACGGTAAAATCCCGCGCCAGGGATTCCGATGTTGGATAGGCACCTTCGGAACACGCAATTATGTGATATTTGTACCCAGCATTGGCCCTGCTTTCTAATACCTCCACCACATCCTTTTTAAAATCGAAGGGTGTCTCGGGAAGAAGTATGATATCGGAACCACTGGAAAGGCCCGCATACAGAGTTAACCAGCCGGCATCCCGCCCCATCACCTCCACCACAAAAATTCGCTGGTGGGAATGGGCAGTGGTAGTTAAGTTATCCAAGGTATTCGAGGCCAATTGGGCTCCGCTGAAAAACCCAAAGGTAAAATCTGTCCCCGCCAAATCGTTATCAATGGTTTTTGGGCAGGCAACCACCTTAGCATTTCCGTAATTGGACATGGCAGCCGCTACTCCGCAGGTGTCATCTCCCCCCACAGTAATTAGAGCATCAATATTAAGGGTTTTAAATTTCGCAGCCAGATCTTCGCCGATCGCCCGTCTCTTTGCTTCCTTTTCCTGGGGATCGGTAATAGAAGCCAGCGCCTTAAAGGGATTTGTGCGTGAAGTATATAGCATCGTACCACCCTTGGTGTGTAAATCATCCAATTCCCCTATATCGAGGACTTGGGTGTAGTGATCCACCAATTCCGGCGTTAACTCTTCTTGGGAAAAATTAAACGATCGCCACCCCTTAATAATCCCCACCACCTCAATCATTGTCTCTCCTTTTTCGGTTTCCTCTGCGGCACGTAACAGAGCGCCATAAATCACGGCATTGAGCCCTGGGCAGTCGCCTCCCCCCGTTAGAATGCCCACCCGCATCTTGGGTGTTTTGGATGTGTTGGTTTTTTCGGTTGCTTCTGGCATCATAGTAATCATCTTAATTTATGACACCACAGTTAATATTTTTTTTAATGGATTTTTGGGTTTTTTAGGTTTTGATTTTGGGTTTTGATCATAACATAATCTTGTTTTTCTTGGGGTTTTGGTGTTGTTTAAAATAGAGGATTGGCAACTGTTTTCTTTGGGATTTTCATGCCGTCTTAAAAGAGATTTTGTCGTCGTCTTATAAGGGATTTTGATGTTGGCTTAAAAGGGATTTTGTATTG
>JABCSI010000120.1 GCA_018238965.1 Promethearchaeota archaeon | reverse complement strand
ATCTTTATTTCTAATCAATTGAATTATGATCTTTATTTCTAATCAATTGAATTATAGTCTTTGTTCTTTATTCAATTGAATTGTTGTTTTTATTTTTAATAAACTGAATTATAGGTTTGAAATAAATCAATCCTGATAGGAGAATACCTCCTCCAATTCCATTGTACATGATGCCCAAATACGGATTTGGCTCGATAAATGTACGAAGCGTAATTCCCATTCCCATCATTATAAACATAATAAAGTATGATTTCCATTCTATGAACGCAAAAATACAGATACTATCACGTTTCTGCTGTAATCGATTTATATTTTTATAAACAATATTAGTAAAGCCAAATTTGTATATGGCAAGGGCTAATATAACGCTAAGGAGTATGAAAAGCCAAAGGAAATTTGTAATTGTTTCCTGAAACCATTGTACTGCATATGAAATTAACATTTGTCCAACCCATATCCACATTGCTCCCGCCAATAAATAGTGAAAGAGAATGGGTAAAGCAGGCTCATATTTTCTCCAAAAAGTTTGGTTTTCTGTTAAAGTTTCCAATTTCGTGAATCCTCGTTACCTATGTTTGAAATTAATAATGTCTTGTTCTTGAAAAAAAAGACCCATTAATATTATATGTCTGGGTCTGTTAAAAAAAGAAGAAATGAGGTCTAATCATTTTATGTCTTCTGTCTAAAAAAAAAAATGAGGTCTATTTAATTTAAATCAGTCTTATTCACTCTTGAATACGGATGCCAATCGTTCTAATCCTTCTTGGAGTATTTCACGTGGGCACGCCATGCATATCCTTTCAAATCCGCTGCCTAGTTTCCCGAATTCATATCCATGGTTAAGCACTACTTTTGCTTTGGATTTAATGATGTCACCTAACTCGAGAGAGGGGATCCCAAATGCACTAAAATCTAACCAGGCGAGGTAAGTACCTTCGGTTTCTACTACCTTTACCATAGGCATTCTTTCTTCAATGAATTTCTTCAAAAAGAGATAGTTCTGGTAGATATATTCCAAGGCTTCATCAAACCATTCTTCACTTTTTCCGTAGGCTGCTTCGGTCACAATTGGTCCAAATATATTTGGTCCCATCAATCCTTTTCTTACATTGTTCCATTGGAAGGAGGCTCTCAATTTATCATTCGGAATAATTATATTGGATTGATGAATTCCCGCTAAATTGAAACTCTTTCCTGGGGCCGTACATATTATTGAATTTTGCGCACATTCTTCCGAAATCGATGCATAAGGAGTATAATCATGCCCAGGGAATGTGATATCACAATGGATCTCATCCGAAATGACAAGAATATTTTTTCTGTTACATATTTCTCCTAATTGATGCAATTCATCTTTGGTCCAAACACGACCTGTTGGATTATGGGGGTTGCAAAGGATCAAGATTTTTACTCGGGGAATGTGGATTTTTCTCATTAAATCTCCGAAATCCATTTTGTATTTATTTTCCTCGAATTTCAAGTTATTATTTATAATATCCCGACCATTCATTTTCGGCCAAGCAACTAAAGGACCATAGAGGGGCTCTTGAACAATTATTTTATCCCCCGGTTGGGTAAATTCTTCGATTGCAACTGCGACGGCATTAATGATTGTGGGAGTATGTAATATCCATTTTGTATCAATTTCCCAGTTGTATCGAGTAGAGAACCAATTTTTTATTGCGATCTTATAACCTGTAGGTGAATTAACATAGCCATATATTCCATGATCTATCTGTTGTTGTAATGCCTCTCTAATGGGTGGGGCTGTGCGAAAATCCATATCGGCGACTGACAATGAAATCATATCATCGGCTATTACTTCACCTTTTCTGGAAAAACCATCCCATTTAAGGGATTTTCCTTTTCGATTGATGATCTCATCAAAATCCCAGAGTTTTGTTGTTGTTGTCATTTATGTTTCCCTTGAATTTCATAATAAAAAAAAAAAATTGAATGAATGTCTGATTTATTCAGTAAAATTAACTAAATCGACATCCTTTGTTTCCTTGAGATATTTGTAGACAATTGGAATGATCAACAGATACAAAAAGGCTGGTGGGATGAATGAATCTCCAAGACCTATCCAATTGATTAATCCTGCGTTGATGAATAAAGCAATTGCGCAAGTTCCTGCGTAAACTAATGCACGCCATGCAGTGCTGGTTCCACGAAGATCGGTTGGCATAGTTTCTACGCACAATAATCTACTCATTATCAAAATTCCTTGACCCGCAACAGCACTCAGAGGACAAGCCACAAATACAGAAAGTATTGCAATTGTATGATTGTTTGATCGAATTCCATATACATAGATTAATTTCAGGAATGGCATCATTCCCGCATAAAGGTAGCATAATTTTCGTCTTCCAATCTTATCGGATAAGAAACCTGTGATGAAGAAGCCTAAAACCATGAAGGACAATGTAATTGCCGAATAGATGTTATAATCTGATTCTGTAAGATATCTGTTGATGTAAATTTGGCTCATTTCCCTTCCGGATGTATTTAATCCTTGGATTAATGTAATCAATAACACTGCAATAAAGGAGCTTGTATGTTCAACCTTGAATGGTTTAAGCACTTGTTCTTTCCATGGAGTTGGCACATAACCAGGTTTAGCCTTTTCTTCCTTATGCTTTAGATACGGTTCTGTTTCTTTTACTTTAAATAAAAGTAATGCGCATGGGATTGCGAGTACTCCAAAATAGCCCAAACCACGCCAGTTGGGATCTGATCCGTCTCCGATGAAAATAATTCGCATTATAATTACGAAGAAAGCACCCAAAATCCCAATAACCATGATGTTATTCGTCCATTTTCCACGTTTTTTAATCGGGGCCTCTTCCGCAACCACGATAGTATAAATATCTGAGTTATAGAAGAGACTTAAGAGGAAATAAACGATTGTCAATCCAACCGCGCCTTGAATAAAGATAAATCCTAAAGATACAATCCCGAAACCTAACATTGAAACCCATAGGAACGGTTTTCGACCTACTTTATCTGAAGCCAGTTGGACAAAAAATGCTCCAACTGCACCCAATTGTGCAATTCCTAGGATGATACTCATCCGTGCATCGGTAATATTAAAATCCGCTTGTACATACGACAGAACAGTAGATGGAAAAGACGTAGCATAGGTGTCGAATAATTCCATTATACATAAGAAAAACAATAAATACCTAAGGTATCTCTTAGATTTTCCCAGTGGTTCCGTGCTGACAGTTTCAGCGGTTACTGTTGATTTTATTTCAGTTATAGTCATTTTATTTCAACCTTGTAATTTAAAAAAAGATTACCACCTTTCAACCCAGGTTTTTCGAAAAATTTGAAAATATAAAATTTTTCAACCTTGATAGTTGTATTTTGTCCAATTCCTATATTTAAATGTTTTGAAACAAATCAATAAACACGCTTTTGTCCAATTATTCGGGGGATGAAATAATATTTATTGGATTATGTCCAACTTTTAATTGAAATTTATTTTTTATTTGATTTCTAATTCCTACATTATCGTTTCTTCTCTTACGAATACCACCGATTCGCTCTCATACGAAGAGAATAGGGAGTCCAGATCAACAAAATCCTATTCAATAGGAATTTTGGAGACCGAATTACCTCTGGAAATAACCATGAAGAATGAGAGTGGAATAAATAAAAGAATATCAATCAACAATGCAAGAAACGGAATATATATCCAAGAATGCAATGATTGGGGACAAATTTGATCTTATATGATCATTATAGCCAATAAGGTAAACCAGAATGCACCACCATGAAAGAATTTGGGAAATAAACATATATTTAAATATTTTGAAAAAAATCAATAAACACGTTTTTGTCCAATTATTCGGGTAATGAAAAAAAAATTATTGGACGTTGTCCAATTCAATATTGAAACTTACATATATGTGATTTCTAAATTTTTCTAATCGGAGGGACCCGGTAAAATCATACTAACAACGAATCCAAATTCTAACACTACGATAAGAATAGGGATGAGAAAGAAAAAAATACGCACTCCCCACTCCCATACAACGGGATGTCTTTTTGGAAATAGGCCACCTGGGGAGATGCGCAATGTGTAATACATATGAATTTCTGTCTTTTTGGAGAGAATTGGATGTTCCCCAATTATTACTATTTCTTGTCGTACATAACCTCCCCCATGTTAGCATTTTTTGTCGGGATGTGTGAAATATGCAAGCTTCCGAAATGGTATTTTGTTGAGAGTAAGAGAAAAAATCTTAGAGATTTTGGGAAACCTTTTACCGCCAGAATAATTCTGCAGCAGAATTCGACCATTGGCACTATTATCAAAATTTTGCCCAATTGTTGCCCACAACCATTTAAATTCTCTTCGGAATATAGTTCAATATGGTTAAATCATTATCGAATGTCATATTAAATTCTAAGAAATCCAAAATCCGGAAACTCTTCGATATGCTCCTTCAATCGGGTTCAGATGCAATTTCCTTCGGGATCGGCCAAACCGATTTTACCACGCCAGATTTTGTTTCCGATGGGATTATCCAAGCCCTCCGGGAGCATAAAACACTATATGCACCGGCGAGAGGAATTCCGCAACTGAGGGAAGCGATTGCTCAGAAATTCCAAAGAGAAAATAATTTGCCCTGGATGAAACCCGAGAATGTAATAGTGACCAACGGTGGTAGTCAAGCCCTAACTCTGGCCTATGCTGTATTGTCAAACCCGGGCGATGAAATGATCCTATCCAGTCCGAATTTTCTCTCCTACTACTATCTGGCGGATTATTATCAAATCAAATGCAAAGAGGTAAGTCGAAATCCCGATCACTCCCCCAATATCGAGGGTTTGAAGGAACTTATCTCGCCAAAAACTAAGTTTCTGCTAATTAATACCCCAAATAATCCTACTGGTTACGTCTATTCGGAAAATGATATGAAGGCAGTGGTAGATCTCGTCATTGACAATGATCTTTACCTGGTTAGCGATGAGGTATACGAAAAATTTCTCTACAATGGAGCCACCCACACAAGCCCCGCCTCCTATCCCGGTATGGAAGAACGAACGCTAACGTTAAATGCTATCAGTAAAAGTTTTGGAGCAACGGGCCTACGTTTGGGTTATGTTGGAGCCAGTTCCGAGATAATTAACAATATGGAAAAATATATTCAATACACCACTGCGGGAGTTAATCACCCCGTACAATATGGTGCGGTGCGAGCACTAAATCACAGCGAGAAAATGGATTTTCCCAAAATCGTGGAGAGATACAATAAAAAGCGTGAGTACTGTATCCAACGCCTCCAAGAATTGCAATTTGAGGTGGTAAACCCCCAAGGTGCCTTTTATCTAATGCCAAAATTGAACCCAAGTTGGAATATGAGCGCTGATGATTTCTCAGAAGAACTTGTAAAAGAGAAGAGCGTTGCATGTGTGTCAGGAACTGCCTTCGGATCCCATTCGGCGGATGCTCTTCGAATTTCCTATGCCACCACTGATGAGAAATTAAAAGAGGGCTTCGACCGCATCGAGAGCTTCTTGCACGATCGAAATTTGATATAAAATAGCCGAACTAAATGTTCTCTCCGTTTTTTTCTTATAGTTTTTCGTTTTTCTGGTGATAAAATTCATGAAAAATTCAAGTAATTCACATCCTTCTACCCAATCACACAGAAAATCCCCTCCAACAAAGATCTGTAAATGGTATCCTGTATGCCCAATAAAATTTTTTACAGACGAGGGAAAACTCGACCCACATTGGGTTCGGGAATACTGCCTACAGGGTAATCAACGTTGTGTGCGGTTCCAAATGGAGGAAAATAACAAATATCATTCCGATCAAATGCTACCCGATGGCACCATTGATTCATCACTTTGATGATCTCGATCCATAACTTCAATAATTTCGCGAAATTACACCCCTCGAGGATGGCATAAGGGTGAAGGGGCTAGTTTTATTCGGGTATAACAAACCAAATCGATATACCTGGGCAATTTTATTGGGTTATTTGGAGCAAGATCCCGTCTTGATGGAATATTACGATTTTAAACCTCTCCCATTTCAATTGTACCAAGCCCTTGATCATCCCGAAGTAATCCGCTCGATTCCCTTCCAGGATTATGATATAGTCGTTATTGCGTACTCACTCATGTCAATCCAAATGCCCCAATTCCGTGATTTTAATCTCCAACACCCCCAATATTTTTCCAAACTTCATCCTAATGTAGTCACAGTGGCAGGGGGCGCACATATTCTGGCAAAACCCGAAGATTTACAAAACCTTAATGTGGATTTTGTAATTCCCAATGAGGGTGAACGTGCCTTTCAACAACTCTTGCATGCGCTCCGCGCTCAACCCAAATCCAAAACCAAATCCAAATCTTTTATCGATGTCACCTCCTTAAGCGGTGTGGGAAGAGTTTTCCCTAATTACATCCCGGCAACCCCACCAGAATTGATTACACTGGGGGATTACCCTTCTTTTTCTCCCAAATTTCGGATTTTCGGGCCAATTGAAATAAGTCGAGGCTGTCCCTTTCGATGTAAATTTTGCCAAACGGGAAATTCGACACAACGAATGCGACACGCTTCAGTTGAAAATCTCCTCAAGTGGATCACCCTCGGAGCCGACTTAAAATACGACAAACTATGGTTTTTGACACCGAATGCCTTTGCCTATGGTTCCCGTAATGGAATAACCCCAAATGTGGATGCACTTTATCAATTGCTTTCGGGAATCGCCCAAATAAAAAAAATCAAAGGAATCTATTTTGGCACCTTTCCCAGCGAGGTGCGCCCAGAATCGGTAACTCGGGAGGTGCTAGACACAGTAACACCCTTTGTTGCCAATAAAAAATTCTTAATTGGTGCACAGACGGCATCAAATCGCCTCTTAAGGACCTTAGCCCGAGGACATACGATTGAGGATGTCTATACGGCAATAGATTTGTTGAACGAATACGGTTTTAAGTGTGAGGTAGATTTTATTTTTGGATTACCCGGGGAACAGAAAGCAGATATTGAGGCAAATATCCAATTTTTTGAAGACGTCCGTTCAAATCGACTAAAAAATGTGAAGATTCATACCCACACCTTTATGCCATTACCGGGAACACCTTTTGAAAATGAGTTACCAGGAAAAGTTGCCCCAAAATTACAAGAAATTATTGGAAAAATGGCTAAGGAAGGTAAAGCATACGGCGAATACCAAGCTCAAGCGGGAATGGTTTCAACGCGCTATACAAAAAAATAAACATTCTGGTTAGAAGAATTTAGAATCTAAACAAATCCGAAATTCATAAGAATAAAAAGTCTAAAAATTCAATTAAGAATCGTGACCGTTGTAATTTCCCAATCGGATTCCCGCGAAAATCTCATTGTGAACGGGTTGGAAATGCTTAAAAATCAGAATCAATGGCAATTTCCCTCAGATTCCGTTCTTCTCATTATTGATATCCCCTCCCCGATAGGTCATCCATGGAGTCTCGATTGTGGATCCCTACTCCAATTGATAGATCTCTTGCAAAAAAATGGAGTCGACGAAATCTACGTATTCCCCTCCCTGCACTTTCACTTTGATATGAACAAGGTGATGGAAAATCTTGGATTAGCGCCTTTTTTGGAAACTAGGGGAGTACATATATGGAATCCTTGGAAGGAAGTCGAAATTGTGAAGGATAGTGACAATTCATCCACTATTGAACAGGATACCACATCGGATGATAGTGTTATAGATTTTGGGGCAATTATTGTCTATACACAAATCAGAACAATGGGAACCGATTCACTCTGGTCATCCATAGCCCAACTCTATTTAATTTATACATATTATTCCACTTATTCCAAAACACAAGAAAACAAACCAGTTAATCATCAAGGTGATCCTTCGGGTGAAATTTTCTGGGATTGGTTGAGAAAATTATTCGAAACCGAGAACCCAAACGAATCTGAATCCGAAAACGAATCTATAAATTCACCACTGAATTTTCCCCCACTGTTGATTATCAATGATGGATTCCAAGTCGTGGATTCCGAATCACAATATTTTTGGGATGAAGCACATCTACAAGAACCCGGATTTATCTTTATTGGAACCAATCTTAAAGATGTGGAACAGATAACATATCAGTACCTCACAATTAGCCAGGAAACGACATGGTTTTATAAAAATCACCCCAATTTTCGGGGCACAAATACTTTGACACCTCTTATTTCCAGTGACACTGATACAATCACTCCATTCGAGTTGAATATCTCCCCTCGTACTGACCCATACACAAATAAGCATTTTCAAGCGTTGCTGGGACAGCTTGATGATGGGGGAGAATTGCAATCCTATTTATTGAAGCCCCTTCTTCGCAATATCCTCTTTGATGATTTCCCAAACCATGATCAGATAACATTGTTGATGGGAAATTCTCCCCCCGATCCCCCTTTCCAAGCATCTATCATCATACTTGGCGACAACGCGCTGAAGACCACCAAAGATGCACGATTTCAGTTTCTGAACACCCATGAGTTAGAAAAAGAGCCTTTTAACATTTTGGGAATAAAAATTGGTGGAACAAAGATTCTTTCTGATGATGCATTGGAACGGGAGATTCTACTTAAACAGCGAAAATTGCGACAGAAGATAGATAAGCTAGGTCAAAAATTTGAGAATTTTAAGGTCTCTCTTGGAGATAAGGAGATTCCTGAAGAACGAGATTATTTAATTCTTGTAAAAAATAAAAAACACCAATTAGTAGTTCAGAAAATCCGGATGAAGATTGAAAATCTGCGGATAAACATGCAAGCGCAAAATTCCTTGCTGAAAATAAAATTATCTGAGCCAAACCTTGTTGAAAATACAAATATTATCCGGATTCCAACTGATCGAAGCCTTGGATGGGATTTTTTGATTGACCTAACCTATCATTGGAAAAGTGGAAATTCTCCTTCTCTCTACAACTTTTACCGAAACCATGAATATATGTATAATTTTCCATCAGTATCAAAGGAATGGCACAAATCCCAGAAAGAGAACATAAAAATATTTATTAATTCCATAATGCAAGAATTGTCGACCCCCCTTCAGCCCGAAATTAAGAGAAAAGTGCAAGAAATCAAAGAACACAAAAAAGAAGCATTATTAAGAATCAAGGCAGAGAACGATGTGGCAAATTCTAAGATTCTCGCAGAATGTGATCCTCCGCTAAAGGAGTTATCAGCGAAAGTTAAACAATTGAAGAAAGATAATCAAATTTTAAAGAAACAGACTCGAAAAGTGAAAATTCAAGAATTTTGGGAGAAATTAAAACGTTCTCCATCTTCTCAATCTTCTCAACCCTCTCCAATATCCCAACCAGAAGATACAAATCCCATAGATCCCGAGGAGGAGCTTTAATTATGGTATCCCTAAACAATCAATTTCCAAATTTTAAAGTTTTTGTATCACAAATGCATGAAATTATTGAATCTACGGCAATTTTCAACCAGGAAAATCATTTTCCCCATAAACTCTTTCAAATTCCAATCGTTAATTTAACCTGTGATTTGGCGGATTTCCAGCATTTATGGCGCCAAATATATCACATCATTATGAACACAAATGGGAATGCCATAGATCTAATTGTAGATGGGGATCATAAGATAATTTTTGCTTCTCTTCTTAGGACGACTGAGGAAGGTAATTTTCTCGGAGCGGAATCATTACAGGTTGGGGATTTACCGATCTCCGATATCCAACAGCTTTCCCTAGTAGAATTATTTGAAAAATTTTCCCCTTGGATAAAAAAACAGCACAATATTGAAATAGGAAATGTTCGCGTTTATTCAAACGAATTTATCAAGGAAATCGATACTCTTATCGGCGATGGGATGATGCACTCGGATAATTTCATCGATCAAGTTTTCAGCTTGTCCACATTACTATTCCAAGCATGCGGTTCGCCTCCAGAAAGTAATCTATTGTTCGATTGTTTTCCATCTACGGCTTTCTCCCAGTTTCTTTCATCCTTCACACACATTTTTAATGGAAAATCTTCATCTATTTTCAGGGATCATATTGTTGGCTTTATAAAAAGATGCATTCCACCAGTAAAATCCACAATTAGTTTTCAAGTGAATGGCGATTATTTTTCCTACTTAGTGGATAATCGAAAAGCTATTTTTCATCCTAAATACCTTCCCAAATTCGATTCCAATTACGATCATGGGGAAAATCCCATTATTCAACGAAAACAATATCTTCGGGAAGTTGCCCACAAACAGAAGACATCTTGGAATCGCTTTGTTGACCATTCACAGGTGATTCGATTACTGGAAGCAGTTTTCCACAGCCCCTTCCCCTTAAATTTGTCCCGCATTGAGCTCTTGCTCCAAATGTATTTAGAATATTATCGGGCATACCAATTCCAATGGGATATGTATCCGGCACCTGCAATCTTCAACGAACAACTCCGATATATATTCAATGCAATGAGAATTCCCTTGAATCTCCGTAAGATTGCCTATTGGAAAGCACCTCGCTTCATTCTAAAAAACTGCCTACAAAATGTGGGCATAAATGGAAATATATTGGTTGTTTTTGGCTCAAATTTTGAAGAACTATTAAAGAAATCCTCCGCTTCACTGGGACAATCCTTATTCGCACTGAAAATTCAACTATCCAAAGGAGATATTAAAAAAATTGATTTGTTGTCCGGAGATTATTTGAAGAATAGCAAAAATGCAGATTCGATCGAAGAATTCTTCCAAGATTTACGGGTAAATATGTCATCTTCTACGGATTTTCTCAATTCC
>JABCSI010000355.1 GCA_018238965.1 Promethearchaeota archaeon | reverse complement strand
GACATGGAAATAAAACATGATAGAAAAGTAATTAAGTCAGTCCAATTGCAATATGCCATGATTGTACTTTCTACACCATCTGTTCTTGAGGGTTTGGATGATATAGATTGGGAGAAAGTAAAATGCTGCTGGGAATATGGATATTGGGATCTTATATTATTTTGATTATTGGCTCCGGCAAAGGACCTTCTGGATTCCATAATCTGAGAACTTGCATAGGGACCCCGAGAATAAGTATTCTCTCCATATGGCATTTCTCTTCGAAGATTATGTATATTCTGTTGGGTTTCCTGTAAAGAACCATAGGGAGAATCGTCTCTTTGAGGAGAATAGGAATTGCTTTGGGCAGAATAAATTGGTGGGGTGGAGGATTGATGAGAATTATTACCCTGCACGGGAGAATTTGGAACAACCGAAGAAGAATATCCCGGCCAATTACCATTTTCGGGAGAATTCCTCTTGTTGATGGCGGAATTCGAATGTTGGTTTGAGAAATCCATTTGGAAACTTTTTAAACCCCTTACCGGTGTAAGATTTGGTGATTTTGGTTCCGGAGGCACACTCATATTAGAATAGGGGGGATAATTCGAGTTGCTCGATTGGGAATTGAAGGAAGATGAATTTTTATTAGGTAATTTGGGGATACTTAATTTTTGATCTCGGGAATTGGCAAACTGGCCAGCATTCTCGGACAAACGATCTGCAGTGATATTTTGACGGGCAGCTAATTTTTGAAAGCTCATCTCGTCCGAAGATCGATCGGAGAATTGATTCTGTATATATCTGGCTTGTTCCCGGGATTGAATACGCTTATACATATTATTTAATGCCCGATTCCCACCAAAAGATGTAATTTTGGGTTTAGGTGCACTTTTCTCGGAATTATTGGAGAACTTCTTCCCCTTTGCATTAAAGTGGGTCTTGGCCTGATTCCATTGAATCGCAGGTAACTTTGAATGGGTTTTACCTGAAATGTCATCTTCGTTTCGATTAGATCGGAAATCTGAACTGTATTCGTCTCCAAAGGAGCGTTGAGAGCGTTGATAATCTTCCTGTCCCTTTGAATCAGTCGGAGAGGAATCATCAGAGGTAGAGGGGGAATCTTCTAACGGAGTATCAAACAAAAAGCTTAAGTTTATGGGTTCATCCAAGGTTTGCTTCTTAGAACTATTGGTGAGACTATCCAGCGTCGATTGTTTTCTTTCCGACTCTTTTTCCGGTATGTTAATTTGTTTCTTAAAAATTGAATCCCATGAATCAGCCATTGATGCCACCTACGTACTACAATATATGAAAATTTTCCAAACTTTTCAAGGAAGATAATATTCTGGGAAGATGTGGGTAATACATTTTAATGGATTTCAACATTACGCAAATATTTTTATTTTCGGAAGGTGATATCAATGCAATGGCGATTAAACCAATTCTTTTGATGGGAAATCCCGTGCTGTATGAAATTTCTGAGGAAGTTTCTGCAGATGGGCGAGATCAAACTGAAGAAATAATATCAGACCTCCGTGATACCCTGGAAAACTTCCGTAAAACAAATGGATTTGGAAGGGCAATCGCAGCAGTGCAAATCGGGGTAAAGAAACGAATAATTTTTATGAAAACCGATAATGAAGAGCGGGTATTCATTAACCCCAAATTGGAATTCCTAACCACCGAACAGATTGAGTTGTGGGATGATTGCTTTTCGCTTCCCAATATTCGGGTACGGGTTAAACGTTATAAGAATGTGAAAGTAGAATATCTAAACACGAATTGGCAGCCAGTGACGGAAATATTCACAGATGACCTTTCTGAGTTAATCCAACATGAATACGATCACCTTGAAGGAATTTTGGCAGTGGCTCGGGCAATTGATAAAAATTCTTTTACATTTGAATCCGAGATGAGCTACTATTCAAATACATAGAATTACGAAAAATATTACTAAAAATTACTAAAAGGGATCGCTACATAATTGTGAAAAACTATAAAATATTGACTCCTAATTTTAAGTAACATGAAAATTACTAAATATCAAATTATACAAACAATCATAATTATTGGAATGCTTAGTTTGATTTCAAACAATATTGTATCACAACTAGATAGTAATATGAACGAAATACATATGAATTCCGATCAGCCAAGACAAAGAATTTAATGATGATTTTTAGGAATTTTTGAATCAATTAATCAGGGGAATTTTTTAAACTTTAGATCTGGGAATCTACGGATAGATATTGCACAAGAAGGAAGAATAGATAAAGGTGAGAAGAAAAAAATCAAGAAAAAAGTCAAATCAAAAAACGAGCATGTATTTTGATTCTAAATTAATAACAAAATTCCACCAATAATGACCAAAACTGGACCAATAAAGCTACCAAACACTAAGGCGAGTATTCCTAAAATCAAAATGATAATACCATTAAATCCAACCTTTGTTTTACTGGATTTTACTACTCCAGTTGAGATCAAGATTAATAATCCAATCACTATTGCAATAATTGCATTTAAGAGAGGATTGAGACCACCATATAAGCCTCCTCCCCCTGGAATATCGGGAAGGTTGAAGGCACTCAAGACTATCTTAAGTAATGCAAGTACTCCATCGACTAATACTAAAATTCCCCCGATGATCGCGAGAATTTTGGCAAGACCAGCATTTTTAGCCATGACATAAATCTATCCTTATTCAATATATAAATTTAGCTTTGGAATCATAATTCGAAATTAAAAAAAAACTATAGATTTGATCCAAAGATATTGAAATAACTTCCCTTTGGAAAAAACATAGTTCCACATGATATGGAGCGATAGCAGATGTGCCGTGAAATGCACCTTTCACGTAATTCCATGTTATGTGGATAGTTTTTGGAAAAATCGGATTTTCCTATGCGACATAGTCTTAGACTATACCATTGTTACAAAGGAAATTTGTTTGAAAATTTAAAAGTGGGTTTAACCGGGTATACATCCACTAAGATTGACATTCCATTGCAAATCTCATCATCATGTATTTGTACATCATAGAATGGAGATTATGTGAATGAAAATTAATCTAAAACATTAAAACAAGCCATCTAATGGTAGATCGAATATAATGTAAGATACCGATAATACATAGTTCGGTGGGGCGTATCCAATTAGATCTCGTTTTATTCCCCGCACGATATCTTATCGTGTTTTAATTATCGTCTATGGTACGATACAGATAGGATTCACG
>JABCSI010000119.1 GCA_018238965.1 Promethearchaeota archaeon | reverse complement strand
AGCAATCAGCGGTGAGATCACCACCGTCAACCCATCCAGCATTAGCGCTGGCAATTGATAACACAGGCTCTTGCCACCGCCGGTAGGAAAAATCGCCAAGGATGAACGTCCGGCCAGCAGAGTGTCGATCACCTGCTGCTGACCGGGGCGAAAGGTGGAAAAGCCGAAGGTTTGTTGTAACAGTTGAGCCGGGGTAAGTTGCATGGGATTGTTATCCTTTTTAGTTGGAAAAACCTGACACAGGGATTTTACTCCCCGATTTAAGTAATAGCTATTATCCCGGCAAAAAATAGCAGATTAGCGAGTTCCATGCACACAACCAATTAATTTTGCGCAATTTTAGCTTTCTATTGTGCTACTATGTGCTTCACGAAATACAACAGATATCAATATTTTGCCATAAAAAGAACTTAAATCATGCCTAAATTACACATTGATCAATTAAATGCTGGAATGGCACTAGCCGGTGATGTCCGTAATAGTGCAGGGCGCTTGTTACTGGCAAAAGGGCTGGAACTGACAGAGCAACACCTGTTGGTACTGCGTACATGGGGAATTTCAGATGTGGGCCTGATTCCTTCCTTTCACATTTTGTCCATGAAGAAATGGCGGGCAAACCTTATCTCGAATTGGAAATTGACGAACACAGCGCTGATGCAGGTATCATGACCCGCATCGAAGCTTTTCTTGATAGTATCCGATTTCTACGGAAACAGGGTGCCGAGGGTAAAACAATTATCACGAAGGAATTGATTCTGGGAAAGACACCCGGAGAAGTAGCCGAAAATGTTCTCAAAACAGGGAAAACGCTCTATCTACCTCCTGTGAACAATGACCACGTCTTTGCTCTGGAGGCTGCCTTCCGTGCCAACGGTATAAATGCAAAGGTTCTTCCCGAAACCGATGTTGAAAGCCTCATGTGGGCACGCAAATATACGAATAATAAAGAGTGCTACCCCTACATCGTAATAACAGGAGACATAGTGAGGGCAACGAAACAAGAATGGTTTGATCCCGATAATTCCACCTTCTTTATGCCCGCAGGAAACGGTGTCTGCCGTCTCAATCACTATGAATCCATGCAGCGCCAGGTACTGCATAATCTTGGACTTCCCCAAGTGGAATTGTATGCCCCAACGGCGGAAAAAGCACTCATTGATATGGGGCGCGTGAATTTGCGTCTTCCCATAGATTGTTGGACCGCAATTGCCGCCTCCGATTGTTTGTTTTCCGCGTATCGCCAGACGAAGCCCTATGAAGTGATCAAGGGAAAAACTGAACGAGTTTATGAGCATGTCAAGAAGATGCTGTGTGAAACAATCCTAAATCATGGCAATATTCACAATACCATGAAACTTGCCCGTCGGGAGTTTGATACCATTGAGGTGGATAAATCGATCAAAAAACCCAGAATCGGAATTATCGGTGAATTTTATCTGCGCTGGCATCCCTACAGCAACAACAATATCTTTGAATTGATTGAGAGACTTGGTGGGGAAGTGGTGGCGCCCTCCGTTGGAGAAAACATGTATCATTTTAACCATACTATGATGGACGACACGAAGCGGAAAAAAAAGCGTCTTTATTGGCTGGAGCTCTTTCTTTCAGGGCGTTGGCAAAAGTTCCATGAGCACAATATTTACAAACCCTTTGCCGATTTTCTGGAAATCTACCCGGAGCCGTCGGTGCAAGAACTCGAAGACCTAGCCGCCCCCTATGCAAATGAAATTATTGAAAATGAGATAACAATATCAATAGGAAAAGCACGGTGGCTCTTGGAAACGAAACAGGTGTGCGGAATTATCAATCTGATCCCCTTTACGTGTCTGCTAGGAACACCGATTGCCGCCATGCTGAAGCGATTGAAGGAAGATTATCCGGACGCGGCCATTACTACATTTAAATTTGATGGAGGTGCAGAAGTAAATATTCTCACCCGATTGGAAGCCTTCATGCACCAAGCCCATCAATACGTCGACCAACAACTCACTTTTTAAAAGATGTTAAGGGATCATGCACAATAAATAATATTGAAAATTTCACAAAATCAAATAGGGATAATTTATGTTAAGAATTAGTCCGCTTTGTTCATCGCTTGGAACTCTTTGAACAGGCGATTTGATTCTTCCAGCAACAATTCTGAGATTAATTCAAAAGAATTCTCTACATTTTCTCCAGTTTTGGAAGACAACTCCATATGAAGAGCGCATGAATGTTTAGTGGCCATTTCTTGGGCGAATTCTGTTGAGACTTCCCGATGGTTATCAAGATCTTTTTTGGACCCGATGAGAAAAATGGGAATATTACCTGCATTTTTTCTTACAATATCCAGCCAAACGCTTATGCTCTCTAAAGATTTTGATGATGTCACATCATAGAGGAAGAGTGCAGCATTGGAACCTTTGCTATACGTGGGGAGCAAGAATCTAAACCTCTCTTCTCCACCAAAATCCCAAATTTGTAGTTTTGCTTTCTTCCCGTTAGCGAGCCGAACCTTTTTGGAGAAGAAATCAACACCAATAGTGAGTCTCGGAGAATCTATGAACACGCCAGTAATATAACGGTGAGTTAGACTGGTTTTACCAACACTGGCATCACCTAACATTAAAAGTTTATATGTAAAATCTATTGACACTTTATGGGTTCTCCGGGTTTTTTTGTGGTGAAAGCTCTGGGAATGGGAAAAACAGCCCTTAGGACATTTTTGAGCTGTTTGTAGGAATTATCGAACCTTACAGTTTAATTAATCTGGATTTCTTAAAAAGATTTATTCCGAGATTTTCTGGGAAAAACAAGAACTCACGGAAATGACGGGAAAGATGGAAAAATTTAAAAATTCATGAATCATGGCACCCCAAATTTTTGTGGGATATTCAATTTTCCCGCTTTTGTAAATTTGGAAGATTTGTGAATTAAATAACGTTGAATATCCGATGGGCAGCAAACGTAAACGCTTCCTCGATATTCTGTTTCGTTTTAGCAGAAACAGAGAAGATGATCGAGTTAATCTCGATTTGTTTTTGCAAGATTTCTTCTGTGCTAATCTCTTGGGGTGTCAAATCACTTTTGTTGCCAAGGATAATGAATGGAACCGCTTCGTTGAACATCTCATTGAGCATTGAAATCCATTTAGAAATAGAAGCCAAGAGCGAGATTTGTTATCATAGTACGAGATTTCGATTCTCAAACAAAAACTATAACTCTCTTGGCTATGACAAACAAGATAGGAGAAATTAAAAGGTTTTTGCCTCTTTCTTGAATCGTCGAAGAGATCCTTCTTTAGTTTTTAGAAGAGGATGTTTTTAGAATAACTGATCCAGCCGCACGTGGCGTTTTTCGAAAAATGGAGAATAGGGAAAAACATCTGAGGATATCTCTGAATCAATCACCGGAGAAGTTATTTGTGAATTAGCTGAAGTATTGGATCCTATTGAAGAAGGGATTGCAGCATCTACAGATGAGTATTTATTATATTTTCCTTGCAGTGGAATGTTAAATTGAGCGATAAGAGGTTCTACAATCATATCTAATTCTCGAGGAGGGAGATGAGCCCGTAAATGAGCTTCAATCTGCGGCAAAGGAAGAGTACATTGTGACTCGATAACTGAAATCGGAGAAAGTATCTGTATGGCTTTATGAAAATTGGATACATTTTGAGGTATCGTCGAGTTGGGATGGACTAGAAATTCAAAACGGAGAGGGAGATCTTGTTTCGAGAATCGGAGATAGGAATACATGATTTCATAGGGAAATTTAACTCCAAATAGGCGTGATATCGCGAGAATAGCATCAGAATCGGAAGATTGTTGACTTGAGGTGCTAAAATTTGAGAGGGAAGGAGGATTTAAACGAAAATCTTTTCGTTGATGGACGATTGCTGTCCTAAAAGTCGGTTCAAGCACTTGAAAAAGCAATTCGTAATCGGAAAATCCTTGGAGATGCTTTCGATAATTAACTGTCAACAACGAATTTCCCCGACCGGCGGAAAAAAATGTCTTGAGATAAAAGGGTAAAGCGCGAATGATAAGATCTCGGAATTGGGGAACCTTAGAATCCTTCACTGAGCCAATCAGCGAAATACCATGATCATGGCACAAGGCATAAAGACGACGATAACTCTCAAAGACTTCGTAACATAGCTTCGGATGAGAATGGATTAGGGTATAAAAATTGGAAATTGGGGGAATTTGTAGGCTCCCATCAAGAATGATTAAATCGGGTGTAGGATTAACATTTTCTAACATCTGGAGAACTATTGTATTTTCCGCTAAAATTCGGCGAAAATTAACCAAAGCACCCATGTTTGAGGACCTGTTAACTCCAAAATCGGTAAATAATGAATAATTTTCATCGTTTTCCAAAATAGGATAATATGATATCGATGGGTGAAATGGATCAGCAAAATCATATATGACCAAGGCGACTTTAATTAATGTAATATCCAATCCCAAATATTCCCGAACCCCTGTGCCTCCATCCACAGCAGCAATAATTTTACCTCGCAATGATTCCATAGCAATAGGAACTAAGGGATGGAAAATAGTAGATTCTATGAAAGGTTTAAAAGATGCATTTCCATATTGGGTTAAGTCAATCGAGGAATTTTGACAGAAATCACTTCGAAAAATATCTAAAAATGAGTTCTTCAGGGATAGATGGGTTTTAATCGTCTGAATTTGGGCCTTCAAATCCAAGGATAGTAAATCTATTCGAGATCGAAAGGGTGATTTCCGCGAAGAGTTAGGAGAAATTAAAGGGTTTTTGCCTCTTTCCTGAATTGTTGAAGAATTCGAAACTAAATTAACATCTCGAGGCTTTTTTCGATGTTGGGGGGAGATTTGAGAAAGATATGTTTCATCCCAGTTTGCACTCGAGGGGGAGGAGGAATTCTGTTTGAGCAAAGTCAATTTTCTAGGTCTTTCAAGGGAATCCATAGATACATTGTTAGGGGATTGAACATGCTAAGAATCCAATCGGTATATCGGTTTATTAAATTATTGGAGATAAAATTATTTTGGTGATATACAATAAATCCGAGTATTGTATTATTCCTTTACTCTTTGTCCCTAATATATACAAGAGTGCTCCATTATGGTGAGATATTGGGCATAGAAGAAAAAATTAAAGAAATTTTACCTGTATAATGTATTTAGTGTAAAATAGAATAGAGAATTAGAAAAAAAGGTAGGGATTCATTTTTTTTACTACATTCACATACAACTTTTCTTACCCGAGGTCAAGAATCCCCCAAGAACCTCCCCACGTATTTCTAAAGCTAAATTCTTTATATACAACTTTCCAATATTTCTTTTCTATTGATATATTCTTGTTGTACCTTCTTTGCTTCAGCAAAAATATTTTAGACACTTCACATATTTAAACATTTTGCATATTGGGATAAAGTACAATTTACTATCTCTTGAATGTATCCAGATCGATGTTTGAAGGATGGGGGTTGAAAAAGTTTTATAAAATACCCAAAGACCTGAATCTGCAATTAATTAAGGATTTCACCGAAAATTACTTACTATTCTCCGCTTTTTGACCCACATCGGGAACTCCCCCTTGATCTATATACAGGGTCGGAGTTATCGATTTCTTGCAATGGGTACAATACAAAACGTTTGAATGATAAAGAGTGTGACAATTGGGGCATATATATTTATTAGGTGTTGATTGTGCTTTTTTCTGGTCTGAAAGGTTTGAGTGAAATACCTTCGGAAGAACTAATATATTTATCAAACCCACAAATATCAAAATAGAAATGTAGATAACCATTTTCCCGAAAAAATCTATAGGAAGCTGATATCGGACTAATCCAGAGGTCGGTGAGGTTTGAACGCTTAAAACCCAGAAAAAATAATTGGATAGTGCGATTCCACCCACGATACTAACCGCAATCGAATTAATGGTATTTTTTGTTTTGAGAAATGCAAATATTAAAAAAAATTCAAATAGTCCCGCAGAAACACCAACTAGGATCCAAAACTGTGTTATATCCCCATAATAACTAAATGATGCTAAAAAGCGGAGAGTTATTCTCTCAATATCACCCAATTGGAGATCGACTGATAACAGGGGATAGAAATAACCGATCAAAATCAAGGTAAGTATTAACCCAAGAAAATATTCCAGAAGGAGAAGCACTTTCTTCATGCAATTACTTTGTTTCTTCATGCAATTAATTTAAGGTTTGGGACTGGGAAATGGTGAATTGTGAATGGTGGAATTCAAATAAAATGGGACATAATGGTAAATGGGGAGTTAATGGTTAGCATTAAAACAAAGGAATATCACATACAGCCATCGGACAGCAAAGATTGGATCTTTATTCGCTCTCCGAAGGGTTTGAAAGTTGATGTGGAAGTGGCTGTTTTAGATTATTTATACACTTGTCAACCAAAAGAGATAGAGGTGGAGGGGCATCGCATTCTTTGCTCTCGGTTATGTTGCTATGCAGGATGTTACGTTTCACTTGAGGAAATTGAACGAATTGAAGTTTTAATACCCGAAATTCTCCCCGATTTACAGAAAGATTCCCAAAATCTATTAAAATACAGTGAAAATAGAGTGCACAACCCTGATGATTATGATGAGGAGGAAGAAGTGTATAAGATTCGATGTGCACCCCAAGAATGGGAATATGATGATGATAAAAAACCAGACCAAAAGGATAAAACCCGGAATGCTGATGAAAAGAAAGACAAGGAAGAAAAAGAAAAAGAGTCATCGGTTGAATTTACCTTACCTCCCAAAAATCATTGTATCTTTTTAATGGAGGATGGCCTTTGTGCGATGCATAAATACTACAATGATATCGGGCAAAATTGGATGAAGCACAAGTTTAACATCTGCACCACGTTTCCCCTTGATCTTCGAGTGCCCGATCGCACCATTGCATTCATGAAGGATTTTGACAATTTTGCGTTTGCTGAAGTGGAATGCTTAAGCCCAGATCAGGAATTGAAAAAAAAATTGGGATACCCGCAAATAGTGGAAGCCATGCGGGATGTCATTACGGATCGATTTGGAGACCCATTTTGGAAAGCGTTGAACAAAGTTTCAAAGGATTTCAGAGCGGACTTAATTGATATTGATCACATTTACTCCGACGTTGATCTTTAATATGTTTTATACTATAACCAAGGCTTCTCCTTCTGTCACCAGTTCATGGTGTTGGTTAAATACGTTGGTTTGAATCCGGATAAACTTTAACTTGCCCTCTTTTTTCATAAATTTTTCCAACACCTCCGCTTCCACAGTTAACGTGTCATTAATAAAGACAGGTTTTTTAAAGTCGGCCTTCTGTGAAACATGAACGGTACCTGGTCCAGGAAGTTTCATTCCTAGGACACCTGCAATTAATGAAACGCTCACTACTCCATGTACAATGCGTTTTTTAAATGGGGTAGTCTTTGCATACTCAATATTCATGTGCATTGGATTAAAGTCTCCTGAAATTCCGGCAAAAAGCACCAAATCCGTCTCGGTAATAGTTTTTCCATGAGATGCCTTGTCTCCAACTTGAATAATATCCCAATTAGCTAATTTAATATCCATTATGTTTAATCTCCTGTGTTGAAATAAAAAAGCAAATGATACGAAAAAAGAAAGTAAAAAGAAAAATGAAAATTACCAATATTCGCCGGTGAAATCTTTATAGACCTCACGTTGAATGAGGAAACGGAGAATTTCAACTGTTCCTCCACCGATCATCATTAATCGGGCATCTCGGTAATATCTTTCGACTTTATGATCGATCTCGTATCCCCGTCCACCTAAAATTGCTAAGGATCGATCACAAACCCGCACCGCCATTTCCGCAGTATATACTTTGGCCATGGAGGCTTCTTTGGTGATTTTTTGACCTTTGTCATACGCCCGCGCAGCTTTCAAAGTAAGTAATCGGGCGGCTTCGAATTCCATTGCACAATCGGCGATTTGGAAACTCACGCCTTCGAAAAATCGAATAGGTTTCTTGAACTGGATTCGTTCTTGGGAATACTTTAAAGCTGCCTCAAAGGCAGGGCGCGCATATCCCAAACATTCCCCAGCAATGGCCACACGTTCTGAATCCAATTCATCCATCAAAATGGAAAAACCTTGTCCTAGTTCACCTAACAACTGCTCTTTACTGAGCCGAATATCTTTAAATGCCAGTTCAGACACACGAGCACCCTGCATACCCATGAGGGCTATGTCTTTTACCACCGAAAACCCTGGCATGGTATTTTCAACAATAAAGGCACTCATTCCTTGTTTTGGTGGAATGGTTTTATTCGTTATTGCAAATACACACAGAAAATCCGCTTGACTTCCGTTGGTAATGAAATATTTCTTCCCATTGAGAATATAATCTTCTCCATCCTTCATCGCATAAGTTTCCATGCGAGCAGTATCTGAACCAACATTGGGCTCGGTAATTCCGATAGCACCGATTTTTTCTCCCCGTAACACCGGTTTTAAGTATTTGTTTAATTGATTTGGCGTCCCAAAACGTGCAACTGGCTTACCAAAAAGTGTGGCCGAAGCCATTCGGCTCATATCCAAGCCAGCACAGACTGCCGATATCTCTTCCGCAACAATCGTTTCATAAACCAGTCCCTTGCCGACATATTTGCCAACGCCGAACTCGGCAGGGTGATGAACCGACATATAACCCGCTTCCCCAATTTTTCGGAGGAGATCCTTGTGATAAGTATTATTTTTTTGGATCTCATCTTCGAATGGCACGAGCTCTTTCTTACAAAAAGCCCGGACTTCATCGCGAAAAGCAAGCTCTTCTTCAGTATAAAAGATATTTGTCATGGTTAGTGTAACAACTCGATGAAATGATTAATAGTATTAAAGTTAATTAAAAAAAAAAGATAGTTTGAAAATTTACTTTGTTAGAAAGTAAAGTTTTCAGGTAATTCAGATTCTGGCGTTCCCGCAGGCACCCAAGAGAGATCAACGATGGTATAGGTGGGTTTTTTGGTGTTAAAAATAGGCACGACTTCCATACCAATTTCGGGTTCGCCTACCGACAGGTAGCCCATTAATATCGTAGAGACTCCATCAAATTCGATATTAATAAACTTAATCGGTAATTTCAGGGAATTAAATGCACCCGATCGCGCAGTAATAATGAAGGAATAAACTTTTGCTTTCATACCCTTCATATCGACTGGTGTCATTTTTCTAAGGCAATCCGGACAATAAATTCGGAACGGTTGATAAATTGATCCCTTAAACTCACATTTCTCGTTATCACATCGGGTACCCATTAATATTCCTTTTGCAATAGACTCAAAGAAAAGTGCTTCGCCCCCATAACTATGAATATATGTCATATCTCGGGGATTAGTGATTCCGGCTAATTTTCCAGTCTCTGCATTGAAAATTGGTTGATTAGGTTCAGATATATGAAAAGTTCCTTTGAGCTTGTATTTCCCGTTTACCACAGAAACTTTTCCCATGAGTTCTTCTGGTTTTACCATTTTTTAGTCCTCCTTGAGTAAACTATCTGGCTTCATCAAAATTGTTGCAGTCACATGGGAGCCCACACCTGCATGACTGATGGCGAGTCCACGCTTAGCACCCTTAACTTGGAGATTAGTCCAATCTGCGGGTTTTTTGCGGCCAAATTCTTTCCATTTTTGTTCATCCTCGTGAATTTCTGCCCATCGATCCCATAAATGATAACCGATTTCAGCAATTTGCATTAAGCCAGTGGCTCCGACAGCATGCATACATCCGATAAGACCCCCGCTCAGATTGCTTGGGAGACGCCCAGGTTGCCCTGTTTTTGGATTAGTATGATAAGCATCACCGGATTCAATATAGTCGCGTCCTTCTCCATACGGTCGAATTCCAACATCTTCGTATGTTTGAATGTCACTGATTGTAAATGCATCATGGAGTTCAACTACATCAAGATCCTCGGTTGGATCAACAACTCCTGCCATATTGTAGGCATAATAGGAAGCAACTCGAGCCGCCAAAAAGCCTGTAAATCCAGGATAGCGATCTGCTCCCGGGAATCGGGTCGCTAAATCATCATATTGACCAGGTTTCTCATTTGGGAGTAATGGAATCTCCATATTTCGGCGATCCGCCACCCGTAAGGTATGACTGCCCGCACCAAGATATATCCGTAAAGGCTTATCTGTAATTTCGTACGCGGTCTTTTCATCGCAAACGATTCCACAAGCAGAACCAACGCTCATGAGACAACAATCTAACACACGTAAGGGGTCCGCCACAATGGGAGAATTGATTACATCATCTACTGTAATATCCATAGGGGCTTGTGCATATGGGTTCATGCGAGCATATCCGTGATTTTTCACTGATACTTCTGCCATTGTTCTGCGGAATGACTCTTCCGATTTTCCAAAGACTCTCCAATACTTTTGGGCCATCACGGCGTAATAGCCGGTATAGATGTGTCCCATTGGTGTTTCCCAGTCTTTGTCCGCTGCTGCCGAAATAAGGTGGTTGCCCTCGTCAGTTGGGACCTCATCCATACGTTCCCACCCTAGTGCCAGTGAGCAGTCGCTATACCCAGACGCAACCGCCTTGATAGCTTCCCACATTGTCGATCCGCCGGTAGCTCCGCCAGTTTTGACTCCAATATTGCCTAATGGATCCAAACCAAGCCTATCGTGGATTACAGATTCACCCAAGAGTTGATCGCCGAAATGATCTGCGAAATGACCATAATAACAAGTGTGGATATAGCTTTTCAGTTCTGCTGGCGTCATTTTAACGAAATCTGCGGCAGCTGTGAGTGCTTGAATTGCAAGTTCTTCCGTTCGCGTTTCGGGAAAAGATCTTCCAAATTTTGACATCCCGACGGTAGCTAAATACACAGGTTTGCT
>JABCSI010000118.1 GCA_018238965.1 Promethearchaeota archaeon | reverse complement strand
TATGGAGAGCGGCAAAAGTTGATGGTGCAAGTAATTTTCAAATATTTCTACAAGTAATTACTCCCTTGGTTATTCCAGGTCTTTTTACGTGTTTCATTTTAGTATTTATAAACTCATGGAATGAACTGTTATTTGCACAAATATGGCTAGTTAGTGATCAAAATCATACCGTGCCACGAGCAATTTTAAGATTTGTGCAAAATCCAATGAGTCTTTCTGCAGATTGGGACACTGATCTTGCTTTAATGGCTGCAACTTCGATTGCAACAGTTCCTTTAGTAATTATCGTTTTAATTTTCCAAAAACAAATAATTAAAGGAATTACAAGTGGGGCCGTTAAAGGCTAAAAGGAGAGGATAAAATGGTCAAAGTTGAATTAAAGAAAATAAATAAAATATTTAAACCAGACGTACATGTTCTAAAAGACATAGACTTAACTATAAGAGATAAAGAATTCATGGTTTTAGTTGGGCCTTCTGGATGTGGAAAATCTACTTGCTTAAATCTAATTGCTGGGTTGGAATTGGTATCTAGTGGAGATATATTCTTTGGGGATGTATGCGTTAGTGAATTACCTCCTAAAGAGAGAAATTTAGCCATGGTGTTCCAATCTTATGCATTGTATCCGCATATGAATGTTAGGAAAAACATGAGCTTTGCGTTAAGGTTGGCAAAATTAGATGCAGACATCATAGAAGAACGAGTACAACAAGCAGCTGAAATTTTAGACATTGGTCATTTGCTCGATAGAAAACCAAAAGAACTAAGTGGAGGACAGCGCCAAAGAGTTGCATTGGGAAGATGTATTGTGAGAAATCCCTCCCTCTTCCTTTTTGACGAGCCTTTAAGTAATTTAGATGCAAAACTCCGTACCCAAATGCGAGCTGAGATCATTAAACTGCAAAAAAGATTAAAAACTACATTGGTCTACGTCACCCATGATCAAGTTGAAGCTATGTCGATGGCAGATCGAATTACAATATTGGATGTAGGTAGAGTTCAACAAGTTGGTTCTCCTTCTGAGGTATACGATAAACCAAGAAATTTGTTTGTAGCAGGTTTCATCGGATCGCCGACTATGAATTTTATTGATTGCAGTTGCACATCCAACGGATTACTCAAATTTGGAGAAAATGAACTAGAATTAAACCATATGATTAACCAAAAGGTCGATTTTACCAATTTAAACGAAGTTTTCTTAGGAATTCGTCCCGAACATATTGAAATAACCCCTACACCTAGAGAAAATGCCTATGAAGTGGATGTGAGTGTCATTGAATATTTAGGATCACAAACTGTTGTCTCATTTGAATTCAAAGGAGGAATTCCAACAATGGCTGTTGTTTCAGGATATTATGGGGCGAACATGGGTGACAAAGCCTATGTAAGTTTTTCCTTAGATAAAATTCACATTTTTGATAAGAACTCTGAAATGAATTTAATTCACGATGTTCCGGTTCAAAAATTTGAATTTACGGCAGAAAATGATTGAATTTATACAATCTGAATATTAATGAGAAAATTCTCTTCTTGATCCTCCTTTTTTAATTTAAATACAACGGTATGGTGATAAGAATCTATCATTTTGAAGCAATAATTTTTGATCTGGATGGTGTAATTACTCAAACTGCAGACCTACATAGTGCTGCTTGGAAAAAAATGTTTGACGATTATCTCCATCTTCGTGAAAAACGTGATAATGAACCATATATTGAATTTACTCATCAAAATGATTATTTACCTTTTGTAGATGGAAAGCCTCGATATAAAGGAGTCAAATCCTTTTTAAAATCTCGAAATATTAACCTCCCTGATGGAGATCCTCAAGATTCAATCGAAAAGGAAACTATTTGTGGATTAGGGAACAGAAAAAATAAATATATTAACGAACTTCTTGAGAGAGACGGTGTAAAGGTATTTGATTCAACAATTAAACTAATTCATGAACTAATATCTCAAAATATTAAAATTGGAGTTGCTTCTTCAAGTAAGAATTGTTTACCCGTTTTAAAGGCAGCAAATATTTCCCATCTGTTTGAAACTCGAGTAGATGGAGTTACTTCTGCAGAACTCGGCCTAAAGGGAAAGCCTGAACCAGATATATTTACCACTGCTTGTGACAATTTACACGTTCCTTATGATCGTGCTATAATAATTGAAGATGCTGTATCTGGAGTTCAAGCTGGTTTCAATGGGCATTTTGGACTAGTTATCGGGGTTGCACGAGAAAATAATGAAAAATCTTTATTGGCTAATGGAGCGGATATTGTAGTCTCAGATTTAGCTGAAATTGATATAGGAAAAATTGAGAACTGGTTTAAAGAAGGTTTGCCAGAGGATAATTGGCATCTTCGATATTTTGATTACGATCCTAATAAGGAAAGAATGAGGGAAGCACTGTGCACTATTGGAAATGGCTATTTTGGAACTCGTGGCGCCAATATTGAGAATTGTGCAAATTCTATTAATTACCCTGGAACATATATTGCTGGTGTATATAATGAATTAGAATCGAATGTCGATGACCAAAAGATTAGAAATGAAGATCTGGTGAATTGCCCAAATTGGATTCCAATTACATTCAAAATTGAAGATGGAGAATGGTTTGATCTTAACTGTTTTCAGAATAATTCCCATGGAAAAATTATTCATTATGAGCGAGGAATAAATTTTAAAACTGGTATCTACAGTCGAACAGTAATTATTGAACATCTAAATGGAGATCAAACAGAAATTTTTTCCAAACGTTGTGCCAGCATGGAAAATCCCCATTTGGGATTGATTGAATATCATATCATTCCCCGAAATTATAGCAAGAGAATTACAGTTAAATCCTATCTTGATGGGGATATTTCTAACTCTGGAGTACCTCGGTACTCTTCATTGAATTCACAGCATTTAGAATTCATTTATTCTTCCGGAGAGAACGATGTCAGTTATTTACTTGTAAAAACAAACCAGTCAAAGATTCATATCGCAGAAGTCGCAAAATTAGAATTCTCAGTAAATGACTCTCCCATTTCACCTGTTATTACTCACACAAGCCAAAATTTAAAAATAAATTCAATCTGTAGCGTTTCCCTGCAAGAAAAACAGGATTTGTGCGTACATAAGTTCGTATCGCTTTTTACGAGTCAACAATATGATGTTTCAGATCCGCTCCGTTCTGGTCTCAACTTAATTGAAAATTTATCGCCATTTGAAGTCGCTGTTCAAAAACATGAAGATAAATGGATAAAACTGTGGGAAAACATGGATATAGATATTACCGGTGATAGATTAATACAAAAACTAATCCGGTTGCATGAATACCATTTATTAATTTCTGCATCCCCCAATAATCAAGATTTTGATTTTGGAATACTCGCTCGTGGATTATCTGGAGAATCTTATCGAGGGCATATATTTTGGGATGAAATATTCATCTTACCTTTCTTTAATGGATTTTTCCCCGAAATATCGCGGTCAGCCTTAATGTATCGATATAGAAGATTAGAATCAGCCAAAACAAATGCTGAGCAATTTGGATACGATGGAGCAATGTATCCTTGGCAAAGTGGATCGGATGGGTTTGAAACAACACAAAAATTACATATAAATCCCATTTCTGGAAAATGGGGTCCTGATCATAGCTATTTACAAAAACATGTATCTTTAGCTATTGCGTATAACGTTTGGGATTACTACGCATCCACAAATGATTCGGATTTTTTATTCAATTATGGCGCAGAAATGTTCTTTGAAATTTCAAAGTTTTGGATTAGTTGTGTTGTATATAATGAGATTTCAGAGCGCTTCGACATCAAAGACGTTGTAGGTCCTGATGAATTCCATGAAAAGCTTCCCAATTCACCAAATCCAGGGTTGACGAATAATGCCTATACTAATTTTTTAGTAGTTTGGCTCTTACATCGCTCTTTTGATATTCTGGAATTGATGAAAGACTCTCAAAAATCACAATTCTTAACGAGAATGCAAATTTCCAAAGAGGATCTTGCAAAATGGAGAGATATTTCTCAAAAATTGACAATTAACTTTTCTTCATCCGGTATAATCGAGCAATTTGAAGGTTATTTCAATTTAGAGGAGTTGGATTGGGATCATTATAGGATAACTTTTGGGAAAATTGAAAGATTAGACCGAATTCTTAAAGCAGAAAATAAGGATCCAAATCAATTTAAAGTTGCCAAGCAAGCAGATGCCCTTATGATATTTTATCTTTTTTCAATAAGTGACATAAATCATATTTTGAACAAACTGGGATATTCCATTCCAGAAGATGTATTCAGATGGAATTACGATTATTATATCAACCGTACTTCCCATGGATCGACATTAAGCAGAGTTGTTCATTCGAAACTAGCAGAACAATTGGAATTACACTCATTCGGGTACAAATTCTTTTTAGAGGCGCTAACAAGTGATATTTTCGATATTCAAGGAGGCACAACAGGAGAAGGGATTCATACAGGGGTTATGGCTTCCACAATAATGGGAATGATTAATGTATACGCTGGAGTAAGTTTTGTGAATAATTCAATATCTATCATACCAAATCTTCCAGTCTCAATCAGATCTATCCGATTCAAAATATCGCATAAACAAATAAGCTATAATCTTGATATTACGTTGAATTCCGTTAAAATTAAAATTGAAACTCCAATTGATGACATTGTTTCAGTTTTTGTCTATAAAACACTAGAATTTATCAAAGATGGGCAGTGGCATGAATATATGAAGTAAAACATAAAATTCTAAACAAATAAAATCGAGGAGGGAAAAATTATGCTGGAAGATGTATTGTTGATTGAGGATAAACATAGACGGGCCGCTAAACAAATATTAGATATAATTGATTTTTCAGATCCACATGCACGGTTAGTCATTGCAATCGGTGGGGAATCTGGGTCAGGAAAAAGTGAGCTTGCCCACATGGTTGCAAGATACTTGAAAAAGGAGAAGATTTTTGCAAAGCTTATTCATACCGATGACTTTTATAAAATTTCTCCAAAAACCAGGACCGAGTGGAGAAAGATTCATGATATCACTGAAATTGGCTTATCAGAATATGATTGGGATAAAATTACCATGACAGTTAATGATTTCAAACAAAAACTAGTATCCAAAATGCCCTGTATTGATTTATTAACGGATCAAACTGATACACTAACATCCAACTTCGCTGAAGTTTCAGTATTAATTCTTGAAGGATTATATTCACTGCACGCCAAAGCAGATGAGAAGATTTTCATTGATTTAACCTATAGGGAAACCAAAAAAAATCAAAAATTGCGTGGAAAGGAACCAGAAAATGAATTTCGAATGATTATATTAGAACGTGAGCACCAGGTGATACAAGGTTTAAGGCAAAATGCTAGTCTAATTGTCAACAAGGAATATTGCATCGAGAAATCCAATCAAATCTAATAAAAAATGAAATAAACTGAATAAAAAAAAGCATCCCAGAGAAAGCAAAATTATTATCCATAAACAAGCAATTTATTCTTTCTTCGGATTTTCGATCGTATGAATATCCCCATGGGAATACTAAGCACCCCTATAATTACCAGAGTCACCCCAAGGGCCGTGTTAAAATTACCTGTGTTGGATATGATCTCAATTTTTACAGTATTTACGGAAATAAATCCATCCGTTCCCGTAATACCAAAAAATCGCGATTTTTCCTCAAGGGCATCGGCTTCCGTTAGTTTCTCCAATAGGTTAAATTTATCGCAATTGCCAAAATTATCTCCGTAATTGAAATAGATATCGAGGTTGACCAGATCGAAGACATTGCTGTATTTTGTAGCGTAAGTGCCTTCTTGATGTGTCTCATAAAGAACATCTGCACAGACCGAAACATTAAGATCATCTTCGTTTGTTATTTCACCTAACATCTGAGTTGCGGAATCATATCTGGAGCAGGGATAGTGCCCATTTTCGGGATCATCGAGGTTGAAATTGGTGGAAACCAGAAAAGTTGAATTTTTTCGGGTGAATACCCACTCTCCTGTCGTTGTATTGGCTCCCACCACAACAGCATCTCCTGATTTATCCGCGTAGTGAATTTGGCATCCGAGGGAAAACCAGCGATGGCTCTGATACCAGTCTATTACTTCTTCAACATTGCGGCACTCCCACAGTACTTGGGAAAAGGCATAATCGCTATAAGGAAAAGCCAGCATAATGCTTAGATCTAAATCAATGGTTGGAAGCCCATTGGCGTCAAAGCAGAGTCCATGTTCATTCATTCCTCCCTGGGGCCATGTGTCGACATTTGCATCATCGTCGTCATTATTGTCGAATCCCAAAAACACCGCCTCGTAGATTTCTCTAATTCCCACTCGGGTAGTAATATTTTGGGCAGGAATATACCACTGGTAGGCGTTTTCCAACTTGTAATCCTCGTTATTGCCGAAATAAGCCGTTTCACCGATGGCTACCGTGAAAATTGTGCAGGAAGAACCGATACCATTTTCCGATATATTAGCCGTCGTTCCGTTGTTGGTGCTGAGAGTGAAGTTGAAGACCATGCTGCCCAATATTAAAGAAATTAGGATTAAGCGGGAGTGTTTCGCCCTTGGTTCGATAGGTGAGGATATTCTTGAATTTCTTGAATTTCTTAAATTTCTTAAATCATAAATCATTTTTAACAAATTTTCGTAGAGAAGCCACGTATTTAAGGAAAGAGAAGGCCATTCACTTTGAAGTTCATCGAACTTAGGTGTACAGGAGCACAGGAATAGATATCGCAAGAAATACAAAGTGGTATAAAATGTTTTTCATGGGAAATCCAAGATTGCCCAAATCTTTCAACATTGGGTTTATTTGGAATAGGAAATTATTCTAAAGTAAGATGGATATAATTTTCAAGATTTCAACGAAAAATCCACAAGTTCGACAATATTTTTTCACGTATGTGAATCTCCTTAATAATATCTACGCCAAAGCGAAAGTTTCTGCATATTTTGAATTGATTGAAGGAGGGGTTCTTTGGATGATTAAAAATCTTGATGATTTGAAGCGAGTCGGAAAATTTGGTCTTAAAATGACGAGTCAAGTAAGTTCCAAGAAGAATGAAAATTCAAACCATCAAGAAATAAAAGCAGATCTAATGGGTAAATTTCAGATGGAAGACAAAGAGACCATTTTTGAAATTGAACCGATTTATCATTCGGTGGATAAAATAATTGGGGTAATAAAGCAGGTTTTTGCCCGTATAAACCCAGATATTCGTGTTGAAGAAAGAAATAATATAATAATAATGACTTTTCCAAATCTGGATGCGTTGGTGGATTATTTAGAAATTTTGTTCTTTGTATCTACCACCCAAGCACAAGATAGCTTATGATATGTGTAGAATTGCTTTTCTCTGCATCTTTAGCCTACATATTAGTTTATATGAACTAATTTTCTCATAGGTATATAGATAGTAAAAAAATTATTAGGGAAATGCATTCTCCATGGATATTCCAACCAGTTTAACTCCCCAAACAGAAAAGGTTATGCACCAAACTCGAAGAACTCGTATCAAAGGGCTTGACAAACTACGCGGCTTTGCGATCGTATGTATGCTCTTCTTACATGGATTTCAATTTTTCGAAGGGGACTTAAATGCTATTGCTGCCGAAGCCGCTTCAAATCCATTTGCCTCCATCATTAAGTTTATGGGTCGCTGGGCCGGCATCTTTGTAATCATATCTGGGTTTGTTAATGGTAGTAGTATTATCCGAGGTATTCGGGAGGGGAGGAAAACCCCACGTACTATTTGGAAGGAACTAGGGGTTATAGGAATTTGGTTTGTGGCCATTGAACACCTCATTTTTACACTTTTTGTTCGTACATCTCGGGGAGGAGGAATCTATGGCTTGGATGAAGGACCTCACCATTATTCATTTTTCACGGGGTGGTTAGAAACCGGTGTGATGCAAAGCCCTTCTCCTTATTTGTTATTAGTTGTCATGGGTGCGATTTCAGGATTGGGGTATTCGCTCATAATTCTGGGGATATTCTTTTCGTTCATCTTGAAAGATAACGGAATTGAAAATATTAAGCGTGTAATTCTTACTTTAAGTATAGGAGGTACTTTCTTTGTAGCATTATCTCCTCTGGCTCTTTTATGGCTCCGTCCAATGTGGATCATTGCATTAGAAAATAACTCAATATTTAAGACTCTTCTATTAGGATTATTAATTGCGGATACCCACCCTTTATTTCCCCTTCTCGGGTATATGTTCTATGGAGCCGCATTGGGGGTGTGCTTTGCGGCAAAAATTTCGCGTGTGAAGGTGATCCGTATCGGGGGGATAGTTGCTTCAGGGTACACTTTCATGGGTGCTTTACTTTACGCAATATTGGGGGATCCGCCGGTTTCACAGATCCTCCAAACCACTCCCATACAAGTTACATATTTACAAAGTGGTCTAATGCTTTGGCTTTTACTGGGAATCTATTGGTTTACCGGGCGACAGACTCCGTCCTCCACAACTAAGAAAACACCCTCTGCCGATTCGTTCTTGGAGCGGTTTGGTAAAACTTCTTTAACCATTTATCTCATTGAGGGCTTCATTGGGAGTGTAATAAAAGTCCTCATTCTAGATCCCATATTTCCAGGCTGGGCCCTATATTTTCCCTTCATCATCATTTATAATCTCACTCTGATATGTCTTTGGTCTTTGCTATTGGTGTATTGGCAAAAATCATCTTATAAGTATTCCCTGGAATGGATTACAGTCGTTTTTATTAAACCTATTGCCCAAAAATCGCGGAAGTGAGGAATCTAATTTTGAAAAATCGGGGAAAAAAGGTTCAAAAAAAAAATATTAGTTATTTTAGTTCTCTTCGATCTTGATTGCTTCTTCTGGACAAGCTGATTCACAAGCCATACAGCCTACACAGTCATCTTCACGTGCAATTACGGTCTTACCATCTACCGGGTCGTCATAACATTCGGAAGGGCATACTGCGTTGCACTCGCCGCAGCCGGTGCATAATTCCCATTTTATTATAATTTTATAATCTCCCATATTGAAAACCTCATTGAGTTTTTGGGGTCAAACCGCGGTGGGGCGCGGGGCGTTGCCTCGGGCACTCCATGGCTTGATTGAGTAAGGAAAGTCGTAACCTATCATAAATGTTTCGATTCACTTCTGGTGCGAACCATGGCTGATTCAAAACTGACCTATGTCTGACCCATATAAGACCCATTTCTATCCATATCTGATACAAATTAAACCCTCGCTGATCCATATTTAACCTCAGAAGTTTCGAATTCTTTGGAGTAATCGCTTATGCTGGTTTTTCGTGATATTTCGCAAAGATTGTAGCGGTTTCACAATTTTATAGGCCTTGTTTTTGGATAGCCAATGAAAGGTTAACATCATCCAAATAAAATCGGACAGAAACATAATTTGTAGATTATACATCTTACAATAGCGAATAAAAGGTCGGTCTTCGGAAACTACTATATATTCTTCAATTCCATCAATGCCCAATATACTTGAGTCTGCATGATCAAATCCATCTGTAATCGCTCTTTTGTATGCTGTATCACGGGCAATGGGTAAGATTATAGTTTTTTGATGATCATAAGATTTAACACGATGAAATATAAGTTCCTCTTCAATTTTATGGGTAATTATTATATCGCAGGAAGTGTATAAGAGTTCCATAAATTTTTGCTCTATTACTTGTTTTTCGAGGAGAGCGTCAAATTTCATCCATGTTCCAGTATCAATCACCAATTTTAATTTCATAGAATATTATAGGAAGTCTTTTATATAAACATTTACTATAAAATACTAGAATGTCACAGATCAATTTTTACGTCCCTAAGGAAACCAATGAATATCTTAAAGAAATGGGGGAACACGAAAATATATCCAAATCGGCATTTGCCAAAAAAATTTTCCTGGAAGCAGTAAATTCTCGCTTGATGCCCCATTTTGCCCAACTGTATCAAAAAGGAGAGATTTCAATCAAAAAAATTGCGAAAATAACCGGGATCCATTTTACGAAAGTAATGCGTGAAATCGCAGATTTGGTGGATGACATTGAATGTGAAGAAAAGATTGTGCAGTATTCTGAAGAGATGAGCGAAAAAATTAGCAAGCAATATAGAGACGAGATGCAAACCAAAAACATCAATTTTGATACCGCGGTAAATTAATTCCGATTAGTTGCATTTAGAAGTTGGAGCATTTCAGTAGGGTTCAGATGTCAGAGTAATTCAATAGGGTTCAGATGTCAGAGTAATTCAGTAGGGGTACTTGTGCCATTTCATCCCACCCTGAAAAAAGAGTATTTTCTGCTCTATTCAATAGGATAACTTTTACAAGGAACGGTGAATTCCCTGAAGTGCTTTACGTTTCTCGAAATGATCCAGTCCGCTTGCTTAACTTGGGCAGAGATTCCAATAATAATATCCTCAAAATCAATAATAATCCCATTTGCCCGCATTTCTCCTTCTTTTAAACCAGCTAACTTCAATATACAGGCACTGATGGGATTGTATAAAATCCTGTCAGGAGTTCTTCAATCAATCTGCAAAACCTTATTCACTTTACTAATATAACGTTTTTTTCCACTTTTTGTGAGATCTGAGGGGACACAAACGGATTCTCCAAATCGTTCAAAAATAAGAGTGAAAATCGTTTCCAAATCTTTCCATTCCGACAGAATTTCGTAGAGATAATCTTCTATCAATGCATTACTTAATTGTCCAAATTGAGATTATGTGCAATTAATTTATAGTATATTGTTCGTTTAGTTCAGTTTCCGCTTTTTTAGGATGAATAAGAGCAATATACTCCCTAATCCAAGAGTACCCAATAATAATTCAAAAGAATAACTTGGAATGCTACCTCCCGATGTGTCATCATCAGTCGGTTCATCATCAGTCGGTTCATCATCAGTCGGTTCATCATCAG
>JABCSI010000117.1 GCA_018238965.1 Promethearchaeota archaeon | reverse complement strand
TGAATTCATGCTAAGCTTGATTTTGGACAAGTCCTTAACCGTGAAAGTTGGCGGTAAAAATTCCCTAAATAACACATGGTTGAGGGGTAAGGAGGATTGGTTTTTGATAACAATGCTGGTTCCAAATTCGGAATTTTCATAAGACTTTATTCCCTTGCTTAAGAATTCTTTTTCGGCCATGATTTCCAATAATTCCAATCTGACATCCTCTACCAAAACCCGGCAAGAGTAATCGGTTAAGACTAAAAATTGAGGTGCGAAATTTAATATTTTTGAAAGAACCGGCTGTTTTTCGGATACAATCGTTCTTTGGAATACGATTTTCTCTTCATAGGGGTGAATAATCATAGTTTTTGAAGAACCAAAAATTTCCTCTTTCCCTTTTTTCGTCGATTCAAATAATTTCACCTGATTTACATCCAGGGCATATTCACTGCGATTGACCAAGCTTAGGGAGCAATCCCAATGATCCGGATTTTCATCCTGTTCATTAATTTTAATAAACTGAGCGACTTTAATTGATGATTTGAATTTTTTTATCGTATATATTGAAGTTTCATCCATATTTACCCGAAATAGTGCCTCAATAGTACCGGAGCTTGTAGGTTTTGCTTCCAATTTTAATTGGATATTAATAATGGCTGTTTCTCTGGGATCCAGTTTTTCAATTTCCCAAACAATTCTTTTTTGATCTTCTTGAATCTTGCCTTTTCTGGAGTTGGCCTCAATCATGTTGATATTTGTTTTAGGGAGATTTTTGGTAATACTGATATCGGAAAGTGCTTCATTTGATGTGTTTTTAAGAAATATTGAGAAGAAAAATATATTTTCATCGTTGGATTCGATATAATACTGCGACTCTGCCTCAAGGTTTTCCAGATACCTTTTTTTTGAGACCTTTTCGATGATTTCAAGATGCTGTTGGGATTGATTTTCTTGCTTTCCCATACTATATTCCCAAGAATCATTTGGTTTCAATTCGTTAATTGTAAAATCCCTTGAGGACTCCTCCAATTGAAGTTTAATGTTCCAAAGTTTATCCGAATTGCTGGTATTTTTGATTGAGATGAAATCTTCTTCATTGAATTCCTTAATTTCATTGTGAATATTTGTAGTATAATTATCTGCCCGGGAAAATAAAATCAGAATTTTCTTATCTTTTTTATCCGTCATCTTACTCAAACTTAAATTTTCCTCGAAATCGGATAATTGTTGCAGATTTTTCTTATTGAACGCCATGCCAATTAGGTTGTCATATACTGAAAAATTTATTTCATCCTGGGTTAGTTTTTTAAATGTCATGTTTTCTCACCTTATATTGAAAAATAATTACCATTTTTACGTAAATCCATAGATCCATCTTTATTGAACGCTAAAATGGATCTACTTGTTATTCCTCCAAGTTCTTCTGCGTTAATTGAAATACTCTTTTCGTTCAGGGTTTCATGGGCAGATTCAATATTTCCTTTCCCAATCTTAAACGAATCGCTAAAAATTTGTCCACCGCCCACGATTTTACATTTGATGTCTGATAGTGAGCAATTTACAGCCAATAATTTCTTCAACATTAAATGAATTGCCAAATCCGTGAATTTAGCGGGCATTTTTTGCAAATCTTGTTGATATTTTGGATTCAATTCATAATTTTGGGGCATTTTCGGTAAAACAGTATGGGCTATGACATATTGCGCCTTTCTTACATCATACATGAATATTCCTAAACACGTGCCAATCCCAAGAAGTTGGTATTTCTCCGGATATTGGGTAAAGACCATATCTCCAAGTTTGACCTGTAATTTTTCATCCTTCACCCAGGAATAATCAATGTTATTTTCAACCATACTCATCAACTCTAATTCAACTCCGATTCTATACTCCAATCCTAAATGGATCAATTATCAGTGATACCGACCCATCCTCCAATATTGCTGCGCCGGATATTCCCTTGGCACCCTTTCGTAAATCATCAATTTCCTTAATTACAATTTCGGATTCCCTAATGAATTCATCAACGATTAAACCAAACATATTGGATCCTCTTCTAACTAGCACAATTTTAATTGTTCGCTGATTCTCTTCAAAATTTTCCAATTTGAATAATTTTCCTAGGTAATAAATCCTAATCATATTCGATTCCCCGGGGATTTTAATATAGGGAATTGAATTTATCATTTTAATTGCTGAAACAGGAATTTCATATAATCTTTCAATATCATCCAAAGCAATGGAGAATATTTGGGCTCCGGAACGCACTAAAATTGCCCGGATTAATAATCTGGAAATAGGCAGAATTACCGTAAAGGTGGTCCCCACCGAAGTTTCAGTTTCCAAAGAGACGGTACCGCTTAAAGCTTCAACTTTCTCCTTTACAATGTTCATTCCAATACCTCTTCCGGACACATTTGTAATTTTGGATGCTGTTGAGAATTTCGGTAGGAAAATTAAATTTATTATCTCTTTATCCGTCATATGGCTGAGTTCTTCCTCGGTAAACAACCCTTTTTTAATGGCTGCTTGGGAAATTAGCTCTGGATCAATACCTCGTCCGTCGTCGTTGACTTCAATATACAAAACGTTATTTCTAATTTTCGTTTCGATTACAATGGAACCCTTTGGCTGCTTTCCAAGTAATTTGCGCTCCTTTACTGTCTCGATTCCATGATTAATTGCATTTCGCAGAAGGTGATTAACAATAGTTCCCACTTCGTTTAGGATCTTCCGATCGACTTTGACATTGTGGTTATTTACAACATAGTTGATTTCCTTCATTTCTTGCTTGGCAACATTCCTAACCATCCGTGGAAAGATTCGAAACACAGACGAGATTGGCACCATTTGGATTTGAACCACAACATCCTGGAACTTAAACATATAACTCTGAATTTGGAACAAAATTTCATTGATATCGGGTCGGTTGAATTCACTCAGTTTATTTTCTAACTGCTTTGTCCGAATCAACAATTCTCCATATAACTCAATTAATTTATCCAGGGAGGCAAGATCCACCTTGACGCTTGAAATATCGGAGGAGCTTTCAAAACTTTGAATCGTTTGACTGCGTTGCTCTTCTTCCTCTATCTCTATCTTCATCTTTCTGATAGTTTCCGCATCGGTTTCATCAATTATAACCTCTTTAATTTCCCCGGAATCCGTTATTCGTTTCGTTATTTGCTTGGAACTTTCCGATGATTGATACAGAATTTGAATTTCTTGTTCAATCTTACCCTGCAGTATATCCCCTAATTCGGGCGATGTTTGGGCAATAATACCGAATTTTTCGATATTTTTTATAATTACCAGTAGTCGGGCCAGTTTTAGCTTAATATTATCTTCCAGGATCACTTTGATTAAATAGAATTTGAGCGAAGGATCATTGAAAATGAGCGACTCGAGCGAAAATTCTTCTAAACCACTTTCGGCAAATAATTCCTTCATTCTGGATTTGGTGCTCGCCTCTTCTGAAGAGAACTTGGAATCGTCCTTAATTTTTTCGATTTTTTTCAATATATCAACAAAATCTTTTTCCACAGATTGATTTTTTTCGACTTTCTTCATCGATTTTTCAATTAAATCCACGCTCTCAAAGAATAAATCAATCATGGGTTCGGAAATTCTTACTTTCTTTTCTTGAATCAAGGAAATTAAGGTTTCATAAGAATGCAAAAATTTTTCGAATTCAACAAACTCGACTGTCCCTGCCATACCTTTGAATGAATGAATAATACGATACAATTCCAAAAGGGCGAAATTGTCGTTGTGATCTTTCTCTAAAATCTGAATCTGGTTCTCTATTAATTGGAGATTATCCTTACCTTCACTCAGAAACATGTCTATCATTTCTTGCATTTCTTTTCTGCTAAATGGGGCCATAGTTTTTTTTTCCTCCATCAATTTTATTGAAGAGATGTTCTCCCGAACCTCGAATCCTGCATTACTAAAATAATTCTCATTTTCTTGTTCTTTCCTAAGTCTTCCCTGGTCTTTACATAGGTTTTTCCCATGCCTTTCCTCATTCCTACAAATGTTTTGCTATGATTTCCCCCATTCTTACCCCACTCTTCGAGTGATATCTAAATGAGAGAATCTAAAAAATTATTCTGGTATTACGCAGTGAGTTTTTCGATGGTTTCCAGAATTTTCTCTTTTTTGAAGGGTTTAACTATAAAATCCTTTGCGCCCGCTTGAATTGCCTCCATTACCAGCAATTCCTGGCCTAAGGCACTACAAACAAGTATCTTTGCATCATCGTCGATAGCCTTGATTGCTTTAATGGCTTCGATCCCGGACTTGTTTGGCATACAGATATCCATAGTAACAAAGTCAGGTTTCTTATCTCTGTAAGCTTGGATGCCCTCGTCGGCTGTTTCGGCTTCCCCGATGATGTTGTAGCCTGCACCGGAGAGTATCTTCTTGAGAATATTGCGCATGAACTTCGCATCATCCACTATCAAAATATTGATTCCCATTTTTTTTTACTCCTATTTTTTTTAAATTTTTTTATTTCTCATGAATTTAGCATGAACTTTTTACGGTTCGCATTGAATAGTATGTTTTTTACACCTAAATTTCTTATTTTTTTCACTCACGTATCTGTTCCGGGTCGATTTCGAGAAAGAGATATTCTTTTTGAATTATAATGCTCTTCAAGTATTCAATTTCTGTCTGGCTCTCCAATAGATCCGGTTTTTCGTGCTTGTCGGTCTTCAAAGTAGTGAACACCTCATCTATCTCATCGACAAGGATGCCATAGACGTAATCTCCGAGGTCCAATATGATTATGCGGGAATCTTGAGTAAAATTCCGCCAGGGGAGTCTGAACCACTTCATGAGATTAATAACCCTAATAATCTTTCCCCGTAAATTGATGGCTCCTTCTACAAATGTGGGCACATTGGGTATTTTGGATATTGCAGGGATATAAATGATACCCTGAACCTGGAGTATATTCACGCAATAGTGATAATTGTTTATCTTGAAGCCCAAGAATTCATTCGTTTCTGCTTCAGGCACAAATCTGAACATTTTTTTTTACGGTCTCCCTTTTTTTTTTGTTTTGTAATATTTTGTATTGCATTGATATTTTTTTTGTATTGAGTTGAAATTTTTTTGAATTGCATTGATATTTTTTTTGTATTGTATTGATATTTTTTTTGTATTGTATTGATGTATTTCTTTATTGAAATGTTGAAGTGTAATGTGAGATGTTTTTGTTATGTAATTGTTATCGTTATGTGAAATTCTATGTGAATTGTTATTGTTATGTGAAGTATTGAGATGTGTTGAAGTATTGTGATGTGTTGAAGTATTGGATGTGTTGAAGTGTGGTATTGTTTATGTCTTGATGTGTTGAAGTGTTGTTTTGTTGTGTTATGAAAAAAGGGAATTAAGGGTATTAAAAAAAAAATTGAATCATTCCATTGCTACATTAATTAGCAATTAGAATAATTAGAATGCGTCATCAACAAATTCAATTGATGCACTTTCCTGTTCTTTTTCCGCTTCTGGAGTATCTCCAAACGTTGCAAATTTAACCGTCTTTTCCTTGCTGGGTGTAATTTTTTCCGTTTTGACTGACTTTTCAAACGCTACTTCGTCGCCTTCAGTCCACGCCACATCTATAAATTTAGCTAGATCTTCATCAGTGACTTTAACATGACCCAATTCTTCGTCTAAATCTTCGGCCAGTTCAAGCAATTTGTGGGCTTCTGTGGTGATTTCTTCCATAGATGCAGTTTGGGCTTCGGCTGCAGCGGCAGCTTCTTCAGTGTGGGCGGAGTTCTCTTCGGAATGCTTTTCAACGTTTTCGATCATTTCCAACATTTCTTCGGAATGCTTTTCAAGATTCTCGGTGATAGATTTAATTTCTTGCAACATAGTTTCGGTGTTTGACACAGCTTTACTGGATTCATCGGCGAGTTTTCGTACTTGATCCGCAACTACATTAAATCCTCTTCCTGCTTCTCCCGCTCGTGCTGCTTCAATTGCTGCGTTTAACGCTAACATGTTAGTTTGCTGAGCAATCCCTGCAATTAAATCTGCAACTTGACTAATTTGATCGGTTTTTAACTTGATTTCATGGATATCTGCATTTAATAACACAAATCTCTTTTGGGTTTCGACAAGTTCCCTAACCTGATTGGCTGCACCTTTGGATATTTGTTGTTGGGTGCCTGCAATATTTTCACTTGAGGTTGACACTTCATCTGCATGATGTGAAAGACTCTCTGCCGAAAGATCAACATGGTGCGCAACATTTCTGGTATGGGCCATTAATTTGATCAGGTTTTGATGCATTTGCCGTAGATGTCTTGCCAAAACTCCCGTTTCATAATTACTATCATAGGTCATTTCGGTCGTCAAATCATCATTGGCAATTTCCGTTGCATATTGTGCCATTTTAAGTACCGGTTTCGCGATACTGTTTCCAAACAAAAAGGCCACAATCATAATTAACACGACAGCCGATATACCAATAATAATCGTAATTGTCAACATTCTGGTTACCGGTGCCATTGCTTCCTCATTATCAATTTCCGCTACTAAAACCCATTCTTCGTTATCCGCAACTTCTAAATAGATGTATACGCCTAAAACGTCAACTCCTCGAAAATCCTCTTCTTCAGAAAATATTTCTTTTTCTTTTTCAAATGCCTCGGTAATTCCTTCTTGCGGGAGCTTACATTCATCATTAAGTAATGTTTCATGATTTGTATCGACTATTAATGCCTCGATATAATAGTCGGATTTGGTTTCTGTGAGCCAATGATGATCATGATTAACAATATATGTTTCCCCAGTTTCACCTAGCCCTAAAGTATCATGCATCAATTCACCAACGTGATCTATATCAATATAGAAAACCAAGATTCCAACAAAATCATCTGTTACATTAAGAATCGGTACTGAAAGAGTCTGTCGTAAAAAGGTACCGTCCACTGACAGTTCAAGCCCTGAAAGGAACGTATATCCATGAGTTGCATTATCTACAACAGATTCGATATATTCGCTCCCTGCTCGATCTTGGCCTACAGAATGGCCATGTGTCCAACCTGTTTGATTTTGCTGCGCAACAATCGTTCCACTTGGAGAAGCAATATAGATTTCACGATAAAAATCGTAGGTAGTCAGTGCATTTATCAAGACCGAATTAATTTTATTGACATTATCCTCAGTGTTACTGGGCATATATGCCGGTACCGTTAATAACTGAGTGAATTGTGATATTCTTGTTGTATCAGCAATATATTGACTATCTACCCTTCTATCCTCATAATATGTGGAGAGAAAGTGTGCTTTCTGGGTGCCGATACCGTGAAGCGTTTCATGCCAGTTCTCTGTGAACTCCATTTGATTTTCAACCGAACTAATTACACTACTCGTTGCAATTGGAAGAATACCTGCCAGTAAAATTATTAAAACCAAACGGTTCCTAAGGCCAAAACTGACCTTATCCTCGTCTCGTACTTGTTTAATTTTTGAACTCATTATTTTAGACCTCTTTTAATATTATTATTTGAAAAATGTAGTTCTGAATAAAATACTGGATTTCGTCGTAATAAACTCTCAATATTGTAATAATTTATATAATAAATTGGAAAAATTGCAAAAATAATTCCATAAATATCCCAATTCAATATATACTTTAATTCCGATGTACTTAAAGCAATTATACTGGGGGTTTCGTCGTGATGGAAAATAAGAATCTGTCAAATAATAATCATAATAACAATGATTTGAATGTGAAATTTGACCTGCAAAACACTGATATTCTCGATAGTATAAAGGATTATATTTTTTATTATCAAACTGCTGATTTAAATTCTGTGTGGGAAAATAAAGCTTCCAGAATCTTGGATGACATAGCAAAAAAATCCGGGGCTTCGGATGAAAAAAGATGCCATAAAATCCTTTTTGGCTTAGTAGAACCTTGTAAAAATTGCCCCGTCAAAAAAGCATTCCAAACAAAAAACCATGAATCGGAAGAATTCTTATCCGATGGTGGAAAAACGTGGAGAATCGATGCCTATCCTGCAATAGGCAAAGGGAATGAACTAACGGGTGTTGTGGAAGTAATAAAGGATGTTACCATCGAAAAGAAAAAAACCCAAACCCTCACCCAGAAATTAACAGGCAGAATCGCCCACGATTTCAATAATCTGTTGATGGTAATTTCCGGATATTCAGAATTAATTTTAAGCGATCTCGCCCAAAATGACCCCTTGAAGAATAAAGTGAAGGAAATTCAAATGGCCGGCGAACGGGCAGCTATATTAACAAGACAACTTCTTACCTTCAGTAACAAGCAAGTAATCAGCCCGAAACTTCTCTTGGTGAATAACTTATTACGTCCGATGGAAAATATTTTACGACAATTGGCCGGGGAGCAAATTGAGCTGGACTTCATTTACAGTGAATATGAAGAGGCAATATTTGCGGACAAGGAGCAAATAGAACAGATTGTAATGAATTTGGTCCTAAATGCATGTGATGCGATGCTTGGAAAAAGAGATGGAAAGATAAAAATAAGAATATCAAATATCACCATCGAAGTAGAATTGCTTGGGCATTACGGGGCACTTATCGACAAAGGACAATATGTTTTAATATCTGTTCTGGATAATGGCGAAGGAATGGATACGTATACCACGGATCATATTTTTGAACCCCTTTTCTCCACCAAGGAGGGTAAGGGCGCGGGATTGAATCTATCCTCGGTGTATGAGATAGTTCAGCAATTCAAAGGTTTTGTAACAGTTGAGAGTGAAATGGACACAGGAACAGAATTCAAGATATATTTACCCCAATATAATAAAAATCCTCCATTGTCTAAAGAAGGGGTCGAAGGGAAGGAAAAGAAGGAGGATAAGGAAACTTCCTACCATATTCTCCTCGTGGACGATGATGCGAATGTTCGGAATTTTATTAAGTCCGCCTTATTGAAAAATGGGCATAAAGTTGCAATAGCAGTCAACGGTTTTGATGCGTTGGAGCAACACGGGAAAAATCTCGACGGGTTTGATCTCATCATAACCGATATTGTCATGCCGAAAATGGATGGTATTGAATTCAAAAAGAAAGCCATGGAACGATATCCTTCCCTAAAATTCCTCCTTATCTCTGGCTATTCTGATAAACTTGCTCGGGATGGGGTGCTGGGTAATGACGTGGAATATATACAAAAACCTTTTGGAATCAATACCCTGATTTCGAAAATTCATGAAATTCTTGAAGATTAGGATCTTTAGTATAATTTTTTTCTGATTTTTGGGCCAATTTTCCCTATATATCCTCATCTATCATCATATATTCTCATATATCCTCATCTATCTACATATGTCCTCATATTCTCCTATAGAATTCCGAATATTCTTGGATCAACCATTTATGATTTCTAATGTGAACTATTAAATAGTTGATTTGTTCTTAATGTCTTTGCTATGACCAAAACAAAAATGAAATCTAAGGGGCGTAAGAAGGAACGGACCGGCGTTACTGAGCACAGTCCACTTAGTTCTAAAGAGTTAAAGAAATTTTATCGGAGAACTTTCGCTGATAGAGTCAAAGATGGTAAAGACAAGAGAGAGCATTTCCAACGGTTGCGGACTTTTTTGATCACCAAGTAAGGGGTAATTGTTATGGATTTCGGGAGAAATTAAAATCCGAATTTCCCTTTTTTTATAATTTTGGTGCTTGCAGGCAACCCATCGGGATAATTTGATATTTTCCCTTCTTCTTTATTTCCTATTTAATTCTTTTTGTAACATTTTCTTCCATTTTCTTATTCTACAATATTGTAATCCATATTTCATTCATATGTATAAGGGAATCGTGGAGTAAAACTTAATAGTTAAACCGATTAACTCCTTTGTGTTAATGTGGTGATTTTTTGGTCAAAAATAACACATCGAATCACCGGATTGAAAAAGATGATTACTATGTTTCTCACAATAAAAACAAATAAAACAAATAAAACCAAAAAAAGCAGTGGAAAGAACAAAATTCTGATCCTAACTGTTCTGTTTTCACTCTTATTTACTCTGGGGGCTGAAAATTTCTTTACTTCCCAAGATGGGGTGGTTTCCACGAATTCACCGAAAGTTTTCCCCCGTGCATCTGATTTCTGGGTGAATACTTCAATTATAATCGATGCCAATGCCGCCAGTAATACAACACAGTCCGGAAATTGGATATGGGCGGCTAATCAAGATTGGTGTTCCGGATTGGGCACCGTTGACCAACCCTATTTAATAGAAAATATGACTTTTGATGCCAATGTGGATTCTAATGGGTTATCGATCAACAATTCGGTAGGGATTTTCTTCACCATTCAAAATTGCACCTTTACGAATGCTTTATCGTCAGGTTATGCTGGACTCCAGTTGGATAATACCGATAATGGGACAATAGTTGACTGTAATGCTTCTAACAATAATTTCGGGATTAATTTGAAATCGAATTGTAATTGGAACACTATCGTTTATAATGATGTAAGTCAAAGTTCCACTAATGGGATAAATTTCAACCAAACTAGCAATTATAACAATGTTTCTTATAATACTGTAACCGATACCGCTCCATCAACGTGGTTTGGAGGTGGAATTTATTTGGGATATGGCAGCAATTATAATATTATCACATTTAATAATTGTTCTGAGAATGGGATTGGGATTTACTTATATTCCGCTTGTAATTACAATATAGTTGAAAATAACAACTGTTTTGATAATAGTGCCAATGGAATTCTTATTAGGGGCAGTGGCTATAACGCTATTCAATTCAATTCAATAATTGATAATAATTATGGTATTGTATTTCACACGGCACCAGGAGGTTCTCATTATAATGAATGCCTTATTGCTGCCTTATTGCTGCCGATTCGCCCCATACTCTCTCTTGGGTCGTGTCGGATTCACACCCCGATGAGTATTA
>JABCSI010000116.1 GCA_018238965.1 Promethearchaeota archaeon | reverse complement strand
TGCAATTATGGAATTACTCCCGGTGGTGGTGGAACCCAACGTTTAACTAGATTGGTTGGTCCGCTCCATGCGAAGGAAATGATCTTCACCGGAAGAATCATATCGGCTGAAGAAGCAAAGCGGATTGGATTGGTAAACGATGTGTTTTCAGCGGAGGAATTCGATGAAAAATTGTCAAAAATCTGCGATAAAATCCTTAAGAATTCCCAAAATGCTATTTCGGAGTGTAAAATGTTGGTTGAACAGGCTACATATACCAATCCCTCGGGATTCCATAGTGAAGAACAAGTTTTTGGAAAACGATTTGCATCGGGTCAACCCAGTAAACGATTGAAATTCACCAAGGAAATGATGAAAAAATAATTGATTAAAGGGAAGAAAAATTGAAAACGAAAGAGGAAGAGAAGAAGAAAATGATTACAAAATGGAATTTAATTGGCGAAAGCACAGTATTCAAGAGTTATCCGTATAATATTACCGAAAAAATCTACGAGAAGCCACATGAAGGTGGAGAGTTTAACGCCTATGTGATTCAAGCCCCCACATGGGCCAACGTAATCGGAAGAACAGTTGACAACAAGATATTGCTCATCCGCCAGTATAGATTTGGGACCGATAGAGTCGAACTCGAAATACCCGGAGGGATGATTGACCCTGGAGAATCACCCTTGGCAGGAGTTCAAAGAGAATTGGAGGAAGAAACAGGGTTTATTTCCACCAAATGGAAACAAATCGGGGTAGTGGATGCCAATCCTGCAATCCAGAATAACAAATGCTATACTTTTCTTGCGGACGAAATTGAGGCAAAAGGCTCCATTAACTTTGATCCCGATGAAGATATCGAATTCGAGTTTGCCACGCTGGAGGAAGTGCGCATCTATGTTGCAGAAGGGCAAATTACCAACACATTCATTATCGCAGCCATGTATTGGTTGGAGCGCGAGCTTCGCACAATCCCATAAATCGAAGGCGATCCCCATGAACACCAATCAATCAAATTCCCAACTTCCATCCCCAAATCCCTCCATATTACCTTCCTTCGTCAAGATTCGCCAACATTTCGACCAACCCACTCTTGATCCCAAGGAAATCCCCTCGCTGATTCATGATCAATTCGCGCAATTAGGTATTCCTGCTCGAATCTCCCCGGGGGAATCGATAGCCATCACCGCCGGAAGTCGGGGTATACGTCACATGTTGGCAATTCTGCAGGCAATTGTCCATGAATGTAAAGAAATGGGAGCAAAACCGTTTGTATTCCCTGCAATGGGGAGTCACGGAGGTGGTACTTCGGAAGGTCAAGTTCAAGTCTTAGCCAACTATGGTATTACCGAAACTTCTCTGGGTTGTCCCATTCGGGCCACGATGGATGTAATCGTGATTGGCGAAACATCCTTGGGAACTCCGGTATACTTGGATCGCTTTGCAGCCGCCGCAGATCATATTATCGTTGTGAATCGTATCAAACCCCATACTAAATTTGTTGGCCGAATCGAAAGCGGATTGATGAAAATGTGCTTGATCGGTATGGGAAAACGGGAAGGGGCCCGTACATACCACCGCGCCGTTGCCCACCATACATGGGATGAAATTTCAGCCGCTGTAACCGATATTATTGTTCAAAAAGTCCCTATTCTGGTGGGTGTGGCGATCCTGCAAAATGCCCATGAGGAATTGGACGAGCTCCGGTTCCTATTATCCTACGAGTTTGCCACCGAAGAACCGAAACTGCTGGAACGTGCTTATTCTTACATGGGAAGGATTCCATTTCCAGAGGTGGATCTTCTAATAGTTGATGAAATGGGAAAAGAGTTCAGCGGTACCGGAATGGATACCAATATCACAGGACGGAAGGAAGGATTACCTCCATCAATAGCTATAAACGTGCATCGTATCTACGTCCGTGCATTATCGGAGCAATCCCACGGAAATGCCCAAGGAATCGGACTTGCGGATTTTACGCAGCAATCCTTGGTTGATAAGATCAACTATTCGGCCACCTACATTAATTCCCAAACCGCCTACAGAACGGATACATGCAAAATCCCCATGACTTTGGCCAATGATTGCGAAGTGCTCCAAATAGCCACCCAAATGGCGGGACTTACAGATAACACCGACGGATTACGGGTGGTTTGGATCAAAAATACTCTGGAGTTGGATGAAATGTATGTTTCGGAGGTTTTCCTTCCCCAAATTTCGGCTTTAGAAAATGTGGAAGTTATCGGCAAAGGATATGAGGTGCAATTTTCGGCGGAAGGTCAAGCATCCTTGGTCAACACAGATAAATAAAGCACTTACCCCATTGAATTGGAATGGGAAAGTGCAAGCTCAAAAAGCCACTTTTTTAAAGCTCTCGGTTTAGTCAAGTGAATAAACTGCTTGTTCGGATGCTTTGCAAGTAATTCCAAGATGCCGGGGCGCCGATTTTTACGAAAATTCCAGATCCATAACAAAAATTCGCGATCCAGACGTTCCTTACACCCCTCGGTAATATCATCCCGAATACGATTCTGATATAAAATTTGGCGCTTTAAGGTCCTATAGAGAGAAATTAGAGTAGAATAATCTAAATAAATGATTGTATCTGCATATTGAAGGCGATGGGCCATAGTACTGCTATAATTTCCATCGACAATCTAGCGATCTTGCTCCAGAATGGATTGTAATTGCTGCAACCATTCCTCTTTTGGAGTTTGTACCCAATTCGGTTGCCAGAAATAGCAATCCAAATGAAATACGGGTAATTGCAGAATATGACCGAGTTGACGGGCACACACAGATTTACCTGCCCCCCCACTTCCGATAATTAAAATTCGTCGCATTTTATCGCTCCAAATGATGCAATGTATTAAGAAAAAGGAAAATGGGGACGGAGTGATTTGAACACTCGACCACTGCGTTCCGAACGCAGTATCATACCAATCTAGACTACGACCCCATAGTAACTAAGATGTCTACTAAGCCTAAAGAAGGAGCGGTCTCATTTTAATTTTTTGAATCGACAATATTTAGAGAAATGGCTGGTGTTGGCCCAATGAAACCGTAAGGAATTGGACAATTTTCTGCACCATGGGGGCGCTGTGGGTGGCAGCATTGCTCTCCATAGTAATATATGTAGATTTCGGGATCAGCTGGGCAATTTGGATTGCGTCGGATACCTTGTGCATTTTATCGTTAGTTTGCCCCACAACATGGACATGTTGTTCGATTATTGGAAAAACTCGGTCAAATTTCTCAAATGCGATGGCTTTCCCCACTTTTTTCCATTTTTTCGAATCCGCTTCATTAAGTACCCTGATATATTTGGAAGCTTGGACTTTGTCATTTGTTTTAAATATATTCACCCACATTCGTAAGATGGGTCGAAATACTCGTAATAACCAATGGGGTGCGATGGGAATTAGAAAGCGGGCATACCAGGGGAGGGGAAAATGTAATTGGGGTCCGATTAAGAAGGTGAGATGGGGATCAAATAAACGATCTTTTAATCCATAAGCGATTGAATTTCCACCTATACAGGATCCGACTAAAATTAGACGGTCTTCTTGGAGATGGAGATAGTGAATGACTTCCTGGATATCCTTGGCAAATCTTTTCATATGAGAAACTGCCGAAGGATCCAAAAAACTTGAATCTTTTTCTCGGCTATCGAGATAAACTACATCAAAAAATTGCACGGCTTCAAGTAAAAATGCGTCCCAACTGGGTACAATCGATCCCCATCCCGGAACCAATAAAAGCGTTGGGCGATTTTCTCCTTCTGCGAATGAGGGATAAATAGGAGATGGAGAATCCAAGGCACGACTGGTTAAGGTAAGAAGTTGCGTGCCATCGCTCATTTGGATATAATGGTGCTCGCTGAGATTTTCGAACTCGGCGTGGTGAGGGGAATTCGAAGCCATAATAAATCTAAAGTCGGCCAGTATTAAAATGCAATATGTAGAAAGATATTGTTGTACTGTTAATCTGTAAATCTGCTGGGGTGGATTATTTTTAAGTGGTATTTGATCTTACATTATTATGGTGATTGTAATGATGAAATATTGTAATGTTAAATATTGCAAAAATCAATTATTGGTATGGTAAATTCTGAATTTCAAGAAATCGAAAAAGAATCCAAAAAATCGCTGATGAGTAATCTGAAACATATTTCTATTCCACGATTGGTCGGTTCAGAAGGAGAAAAGCAAACACAATTTTGGCTGAAGGAAGAACTTCAAAAATTGGGCTATGAACCATTTACTGAACCGGTTCCAAGCACATTTTTTCGAATCAATTTTCTCCAAGGGTTTGCAAATTTCTTTGTTTCACTGATGCTAATTCTATCCGCATATCTCTTTTCCATCCATCCATTGCTAATTTTACTATCCATCGCACTATTTATATTCGATATAATTCTAATCTCTACCGGATCAGTGGGATTTGCTCAAGCGCCCAATATACCCAAATATTGGAAGAAAAAAATGATCATGACGGAGAATATCTGGGCAGAAACTCCAAAAATCGATGGGAATAAAGAAATTGTTTTCATGGGACATTATGACAGTAAATCAACCATTATTACTGGAATACAAAGGGTTGCCAGTTATAATATCATGCTTTTATGTGCAGTCATCGTACTGTTTTCGGGTATAATCGGAATTGTATTCTATTTCATATATGCCCCAGGGATTCCTGTTGTTCAATGGATATTATGGATCGCCGCCATTATCGGAGGACTGTTCGGATTGGTTTTAACGTTTAATATTGCCGGAAATAAATCTCCCGGAGCAGCGGATAACGGAACGGCAATGGTTACGCTTATAGAAGCAATGAAATATTTCAAAAAACACCCCTTGGAAAATGCCAATATCACTTTTCTGTTCAGTGCGGCGGAGGAAATAGGTTTAACAGGGGCACTTTATTTCTGTAAAAACCGCGAAGGTAAACGAGGTTGGGGAACAGATAATGTATATGTGATTAATTTCGACATGGCGGGTTCCAAAGGGGATATTGTACTAAATGAAGCAATCGGGATTCCCAAAAAGGAGTGCTCCCCCTATTTAAATGGTTTGGTGGAAGAAATTGCACAAGAGCAGCAAATTAAAATCAGAAAGCTGTATCTTCCCATTGGGGCGTGGACAGATGCGCTTCCCTTCATCGAAAAAGGATTCAAAACCGCAACACTTCTTGGAATCTCAAATATTATTCATTCAGATAAAGATAAATTTGAAACAATTGATGAAAATAATTTATTTAACTCCTTTATCATAGGTGTCGAACTGGCTAAAAAAATTGTGAATCATGGAGAAGAATAAAGGAATAAAGGCTAAGGCTAAGGTTTAATAGGGCACACAGAAAGGATATTAGTAGAATATAAGATGACCAGTGGAAAAATGATCGGCGATGATGTTGCGCTTGTGGGCTCGGAAGAATTATCTGGAAGTGGAGATTGCCATGTTTACGCAATTCGATATGCTCCAGGAAAATTTTGTCTCATCGATGCGGGAGTTCAATCCGCTACCCAAATCATCCAAAATATCACAGACACGTTCCAAGAAAAAAGATGGGAAATCACTCATTTAATTTTAACGCATGCCCATATAGACCATATCGGTGCCGCCCATGAATTTCAAGCACAATATTCCAATCTAAAAATTGCAGCCCATCGTTGGGATCAGGGTCCTATCGAGGGAAAACCCGGAACCGAAGGTCTCACTGCGGCAAGCTGGTATGGAATCACTTATACTCCCGTAAAGCTAAACATCCTTTTTTCCAAAGATGAGGAGAATATGCGGCTCGGGAAAATAAAATTAAGGATATTTCATACACCGGGGCATACTCCTGGATCTATCAGCATTCTTTACAATCACCCTTCAATGGGAAAAATTTTGTTCGGCCAGGATGTTCATGGTCCCTTTATGCGGGAATTTAATTCCAATATTCAGGATTGGCACTCATCTATGAAGAAATTGATTGCACTTGATGCCGATTTTCTCTGCGAAGGACATTTTGGGGTGATATCCGGGAAAGACAAAGTTCGAAATTTCATCAATTCTTATCTCAAACAGCATATGCGCCTTGGGTGATTATATAAAACTATCCCAAATTATTTTATGGGAAAGAATATTCATTACGTAGACCGAGAAAAGAAACAAAGGTGTAAACTAGAAATGAAACAATTAAAAGAAGCAGCTGCAAAAATCACTTCCCTAGAAATTCAGGGCGCCACCAATATAGCGATGTACGCTGTAGACGAATATGTTAAATTTACGCAAAGACATAGGCACATGGAAGTAAAGGAACTCTGGAAACTGTTGGTGGAAGCGGAAATATTAATTTCCAAATCTAGAAGTACGGAACCCGCCATGAGAAATGGCCTTATGTTTATCTTAGGAAAGATTCGTCATGATCAGCAACAAGGATTAGATGTAGACATAGCCGAAATGGCGGAAATATATGGAAACGAATATATTAGCATCATCAAGGAAGCTAAACAACGAATTGCGAAATACGGAGCACGATTAATCCCGGATAATTTAAAGGATCCCTTTGTGGTCCAAACCCACTGCCATTCGAGCGTTGTGGAGGGTATCCTAATTGAGGCTAAGAAGCAAGGCAAAAATTTCAAGGTCATTTCCACCGAAACACGTCCCTTCTATCAAGGGCGGCTAACCTCTAAAAAATTAATCGACAACGGAATCGAAGTAATCCAAGTCGTCGATAGCGCCATGCGCTGGGCGGCAAATAATATGGATACCGATTTGATTATTATTGGGGCAGACGCTGTAACCAGCGAAGGAACCGTTTTGAATAAAATTGGTTCACGTTTACTTGCATTGGTTGCCCATGAAGAACATATTCCCTTATATGTTGCCACACCCCTTTTGAAATATAATCCCGGAACCGCCTTTGGGAATTATGAAAAAATTGAAATGCGGGATGATCATGAAATTTGGAAGGATTGGGAAGATAGACCTGAAAATTTGAAATTTCTTAACCCGGCATTCGAAACGGTAAATCGTTTGCTAATCTCGGGAGTAATAACCGAGGGGGGAATTTTTCCAAGCGGACAAGTCCATAGCAATTTTCAACGCATCTATCCTTTCCTCCACGAGGCGTATCACATAATCGAACATCAAGAAGGAGAAAAAAGCTTTTTTTAGTTGATTAATTCTGTTTTTTCATTCAATCATTATAATAAAACACTTAGAAGTGCAAAATTATGCTAGATGTTAAAAATTGGGAATTTTTCCCCGAAAGAATCGTGCTACCTGTAACAGAGTGTAACCGATATATTGCCTATAAATTTGAAATCCCAGATCTGAGTCTTATTGACGATAACATGCGCACCCGATTGGGACCATATTTACTCAATCCAGACACTCCCTTCGAATTTTCTTACTTTCGAGCCAACCATATAATCATGTATGTCTCGATAAGCCCCAAACTCAAACCGGGCTGGACTCTCAAATATGGATTATTTCGGGCCGCGCTGGAAATAGCCGCAGAAGAATCCACAGGTACGTGGGATCCCGATTTAAAAACAATCCGTCCCGGAGAGATGGATGAAAATTCCCAGGCAAATATGAAAATCTTGGAAGCGAAGGTCATTGGCCTGAATTTTTTGACTGGAATGGCGGCAGTTGCCCTTCCGGTTGAGGGATTCGAAAAGGGAAATATTCCCCAACTACTGAGTGTGATAATGGGTAATTATACTGGGATGGCGAGTGCCTCTTGGGGGGTGCGTCTTGAGGACGTCGATTTTCCCGATAGATATCTCGAGGGATTTACAGGTCCCACCTTGGGAAATGAAGGGATAAAACAAATCCTCGGGGACCAAATCACGGTGGGAACCATTGTGAAGCCTAAGACGGGATTAAGCGAAGCCGATTGGGCAAAAGCTGCACGAAAATCCTATGAAGGTGGGCTGGATGTAGTTAAGGACGATGAAAACCTAACCTCTCAAGATTATTGCACCTTTGAGAAGCGAGCTAAATTAACACTGGAGGAATGCGATCGCATTTTCAAAGAAAGTGGTCGAAAATTAGTATTCGTTGCGAATATTACCCATGGAGATATGGACGATATGGTTAAGCGCGGAGAATTAATTCGATCCTTGGGGGGTAATTGCCTAATGATCGATATTTTAGCCACAGGCATGACGGGGGTTCAGACTATTCGAAAGAAGTTTCCTGAAATGATACTACACGGACATCGGGCGGGCCATGGCGCTCAAACCATATTTCCTGAAATCATGGTGAATGGGCAACCAATGGATCTTCGCCATGGGATTTCGATGAAAGTATGGACACTCATCGCACGAATTGGGGGAATTGATCAATTCCATATTGGGGCACCAAAGGGTAAAATGGAGTCAACATATAGAACTGTTCTTGAGAATTTGGAAGCATGTACCCGACCTATGGGAAAAATTAAAACCATGCGTCCAATTTGTTCAGGGGGCTTGAAAGCAACCGTTTTGTGGGATGTGGCGCGAATAATGAACCCCGATGGAGATGAGCCAAATATGGACATTATATGCCAAGCAGGGGGCGGAACACACTCACATACCCTAGGTACTCATGCTGGAGCGAAATCCATGGTACAAGCCAGGGATGCCATAAAAGCAGGAAAATCAGTCTTTGAAACCATATCCTCCCATTTTGAAACGTTTCTGGCATTCCGTCGATGGGATTCCGAAGTCTATGAAAATTGGATTAAATCCTTAACTTCCGAGAGCCTCCTTGTGGTTGAGCCAGATACACGATTATATATGAAAAATGCTCAATACACAGAAAAAGGACCACAACCTGTCAATATCAAGCGAGCATTAGAGTTGTATCCTGAGTTGAAAGGCGATCTTGAAAGATTTAATCTGGATCTTCTAAAATTCTAAGTAATTTGAGATTCTTGTTTGTTTTTGGTAATACCGATTGATTTATAGTTCTTTCTTCTCTTTTTTCCAAAGTGCCTCAGATGATACAACGGTGCAGTTTAGAACTCCGGCGATTCGCACGCAAGCTCCCGAAGTCGAACGAAGTCCATATTGGTTCCTCGCCACTAACCCGATTTTTCGGTTCAATTCTTCCCGATTAGTGCGAATACTTTTTCCATTCTTTAAATGCGGATGTTTGACCAGAATATCGCGGTAGGCAAATATGCGCGATTCAGCTTCGATAAGGGTTGCAACGGCAGATTTAAGACCTCTATGTGACTTTTCATTGACCAATTTTTGGAGAAAGGCCAAAGATCGCCAATTTGATTTTTTTGCTCTAAATTGATAGTGAAATTCTCGAACACCAATCCTGATATCTCTTAAAAAGGGAAATTTTTTTAAAGATTCACGAAGTTTTTGTTCATCTCTCTGGTTCATATTGCTTGGATTCATGAGGACACGATAACACGCTTTGGAATATCCTTTTTGCTTCTCTTCAAGAGTATTTCGTTCTTTGCGAATGGTTCCTCTCCAAGCATTACAAGTGATTTCCCAATATTTAAGATAGTTTTTTCGAGTAAACCCGCACAAAGGAATGGAAGCTTCCACTTTTTGGATGATCTGAAGACCCTGTTGCCAATTATTAGTGGTTTGGAGATCTTTCAAGTCATTCCAATCTTGGATAAAATGATTGACTGAGGACGACGATACTAATCTGTGGAGATTGTGGTAAAAACCCCATGCTTTTTGGAGAAAGAGGTTATTGAATTGGATGGATGGGAGGTTTTTTGATTTCACTGCCTTCTGAGAAGCTTTCCTAGCAAGATGAAACTCTCTTATAGGATTGGAATATGCATGTTTTCTGAGCTGCCTCATCTCCTTAAGGAGCCCTTCATTAAGTAACTTAGCAGTATGGAAATAATCATGACCAATTTGAATATTTGGAAACACAGCTCGTATTCCACTCAACAATGATGCACCGAAATCACAGATCGCAAAGAAAGGTTCTTTCTGTAAGATCACTTTGAGGTTTCGGAGGAACTGTGCAACTTCTTTTTCGTTTTCGCCGGTTGCCAATACGCCACCAAGCGCCCGTCCGGTAGATGGGTCAGATGCAATAAGAGCGGCTCGCTCTCGACCCCTGGCTGTTCGTTTTTTTTTGCCTTTACCGCTTTAAATGTCCCATCTATCCCCAAAACCCCAGAAAAATCTTCCACCAATGGACTATTTGTAAAATCAGTACTTGGTTTATAGGAAAACGATTCATTTCTTGTTGATTCAAGAGTTTTTGGTTTGGGATTGATCCAAGTTAAAATGGTGTCATCAGAAATCGTGACATTGTGAAGTCGCTTGAGATCTTCCGCAACTCGTCTTGAAGAATCTCCCTTCTTTATCACCCTGTGCTTAACATATTCCACAATTTCTGGCATATATGGAGTTCTTAGGGGAATCAAAGGATTGTGGAAAGCAAATAAAGTTTGACAGTGTTTACACTTCCACGTCACTGCTTCATATCTCACTTTTCTAACCACTACTGGGCTTCCGAGTTCTTGGAGATCGCGAAAATAATAGGTACTCCTTGTAAATTCTTGAGCCTCACAGCTCGGGCAACAAGTTGGAGGAGTGTCAGCATCGGAGACATCTCTCCACTCTTCCCGTACAGGCAAGTTTTGTTGCGAGGACACAATGAAATTAAAAAACTACTCACATAAAAGGCTATTGGAAAAGTGGAACGGACGAATGGAGGGTTCCAAGTCCAGGTCAAGTATGTATCTTGCGGGCAAGAACACACAATAGAAAATACTGAAAAGGGGAGAAAAAAAGCAAATATCTACGATTTGTGTCGAAGCTACGTAATTTACACCTTCTTGATCTTAACATGGATCGGAATTACCACAAAAGGGGGATTATGTTACAAAATTCCAATGAAACTCACCCAATAATAAACAACACCATAAATTACAATTCAGAATACGGAATCTATGGTTATGCGTGTAAGGACCAATCTATTTTGG
>JABCSI010000354.1 GCA_018238965.1 Promethearchaeota archaeon | reverse complement strand
TTTGCACCTTGCGAGGTGGAAAAGCTTGTTAGATTAACTCCATCTCAAAAACATTTTCCATTACTTCTTTCTTGATTCCAATAACACAACGGCCAACTTTGGCACCTGCTCCAATTTTGGAACCTTCACCAATTTTGGTGTTGCATTCGATTGTAACATTACGCCCGATCATCGCATCATCCCCAATGATTACATTTTCACGAATTGAAGCCCCGTCAGCAACGAAAACTTTTTTGCCAATCTTAGTACCTGCGTAAACCACTGCGTAAATGCAAATAATACTTCCTTCTCCTATTTCTGTTGGAGGTAAGTCCTTTTTTTGACCTGCAAATAAGGAATTGGGGCCATAAACCGGCTGTTTGTTCAGTATGACATGTTCTTGAACAGTATATGAGTGTTTTTCTTCGGTATTTGACATCTTTTTCACCTATATATGTATGTCACAATTTTTTTATCTTTTATAAATTCTGTGACGATAAATTTTTTTAGTGATAGCGTTTTTTCCTTCAAGTATACCAAGGACTGAAAGAATTTGAACCCCCCACGCTTACAAGATAAAAAAATCTGGATTGATTTAGAAGAGCCCAAGGCACCAATTATGTTTGCCCATATGATTCAATGGTTTCGAGATGAGGGCGCCGAATTATTGATCACTGCCCGAGATTTTGATTCCACCTACAAAATTTTAGATGATCAGGGTCTGGATTACTTGAAAGTTGGGGCTCACGGTGGAGACACCATTGTCCAAAAAATGAAAACCTATATTGAGCGATTAGATGGACTATTCGAGGTTGTCGTCCCCTTTCAACCTGATTTCTTTGTAACCTTTGGTTCGGTGGAGGGTCCTCGCTTGTCAATGGGCTTGCAAATTCCTTCCATCGGATTTAGTGATGAACCCAGAAGCTATTTCGTCTCCAAACAATTATTTCCTTTTATTGATCAATTGATTACACCAAAATGCATTCCGATCGAGGATTATCTCAAGATTCATGCGGATAGAGAAAAAATTATTCGATTCGACGGGATCGATGAAATTGCTTGGTTATCTCACTACACACCTAATCCACACCTTTTGAATGAATTTGGAGTACAACAAGGGAAATTTGTGTTGATGCGGAGTGAACCTGCCTTTGCTGATTATTTTTTAAATAAATTGAAACCCGAAGAAACCCTAATCAGTCAAATTTTTCCACCATTATATTGCCAACATCCCGATTATACTTATTTTCTCTTGGTTCGCACCGATAAACAGGAAAAATGGTTACGCGAGCAATTGAATGAGTATGTATCATATCCCAATGTGCGAATTACTCAATACTTACCCCATATTGTCGATCTGTGTTTTTATGCGGCAGTGGTGATCAGTGGAGGAGGAACGATTGTGCGGGAATCCAGTTTGTTAAACGTTCCCAGTATTGAATTCTTTCCAGGTGATTCAGCTCCCCAAGAGATTTTCCTTACCTCAAACGGTTTTCCCATGGAACATATTCGAGAACCAGATTTGATTGTGAAACGGGCTTTGGAAATCATATCGGCGGGACCGGGTCAAAATCGGTTTAATTTATCCTTTCGCGAACATATTGCGAAATTCGAAGATCCCTGTCGGATTTGCTTTGATTATGTCGTTGATAAATTGACCAATACACAGTCGTGAGAAAGGAAATGTCCCGTTCCGATTTGGGAAATCTTTCAAGCAACCGCCCATCTTTGGTTGAATTGTATCAACTCCTTCTGAGTCATTACGGTCACCAAGGATGGTGGCCATTGCTTCGACTTGGCGCTTCTCGGCAGAATCCAACTGCTCGGGGGCGATTCACCTGGTATCATCCAGATAATTATACGATCCCTACAGCCGAAACCGATATTTTTGAAATCATGGTTGGAGCCATCCTAACCCAAAACACCAGTTGGGAAAATGCCGATAAAGCCTTGGGAAATTTACACCTCAATGGAGTGATGAATATCAAAGGAATTTTGAATAGTGAAACTGATCAGTTGGCTGAAATCATCCGATCCTCGGGATATTACAATCAAAAGGCAATTAAATTACAAAATTTAGCTAAAATTCTATACCGAACACCTATTTCCAAATTAGCTTCTTTCTCAATGGAAGATCTCCGCTCTTTTCTCCTTGAAATCAAGGGAATTGGACCCGAAACTGCCGATTCCATCCTTCTATACGGTTTTCATCTTCCGAGCTTTGTGGTAGATACCTATACTCGACGTCTCTTACTTCGGATGGGATATTTGGATTCTTCTGCTACCTACAAAACAATTCAAGCATTGTTTCATAGCGAAATTCCCAAGGAAGAATCTATTTATAATGAATATCATGCCCTTATAGTGCAACATATGGTGCATGTGTGTAAAAAGAAACCCAATTGTGGGGATTGTCTATTTCAAGCTACTTGTGCCAAAGTTATTCCTCCATCCCCACCTCGGAAAAAGTCCCGTAAAAAGAAAACCACTCGAAAGAAATCCAGCGGGAAAAAATAACTCTGTCGATCTGCTCATTCTATTCGTTGGTTTCTTGCTTTTTTATATATCCTTTATATGAATGGGTTATTTTATCGATTGCTTCCTCAAGAATTGCTCGTGGGCATGCAATATTGATTCTTTGAAATCCCCGTCCATTTTCGCCGAACATTCCTCCGTCATCTAGAAACACGTGGGCTTGCTGTTTGATAATGTCATCCAAGATTTTCGGGGGGATTCCCATTGATCTGAAGTCCACCCATGCCAAATACGTCCCTTCTAACGGTAACACTTTGACTGTCGGAAGATTGGTTGCGATGTAGGATTTGAGAAATTGGTAATTGTGGTAAATGTATGCCATAACTTCGTCTAACCATGGCTTTCCTTCCCGATAGGCGACCTCCACGGCCACTCGCCCAAAAATATTTGCACCCATAAGGCCCAAATTTTCCAATGTAATCTTAAAACGGTTCCTAATCAAGGGATCGGAAATTACAATGTTGGAAACATGTAGTCCGGCCAAGTTAAAGGTTTTCGAAGCCGCCGTGCAGGTGATTGTGTTTGCGGCAAATTCGGGGGAGAGCGATGCAAAAGGAATGTGTGTGTGTCCCGGCATGAGGAGGTCACAATGAATTTCGTCCGCAATAACCAGAATATTATGTTTGAGGCAGAAGAATTTAATTGCACGTAAAGAAAACCCCAAAGATCGAAGAAAAGTAGAAATTGTGTTGACGGATCTCGGCCAATTTATTTATCAAAAAGTAGTTCGGATTCAAAAAGATGAGATACGGAGC
>JABCSI010000353.1 GCA_018238965.1 Promethearchaeota archaeon | reverse complement strand
CAGGTCGAAAATCCACTTGTCTTTGATCACTTCGCCAGTAGTTCTTGGCTTTCGGAAGCCGATGTTATCATCAATCTTCCCAAAATTAAAACCCACGAACTGTGCAAACTAACCTGCTCCATAAAAAATATGTTCGGGACAATTTTACTCAGTAACAAAGCCCAGATGCATACAAAATTCCCGAGGGTGGACAAATTTTCAGCGGCCCTGGTTGATGTTTATTCTACCAATACGCCCCATTTAACGGTGGTGGACGGATATATTGCCATGGAAGGTTTCGGTCCGGCAGCAGGGGATCCGGTAGATTTCAATCTAATTATTGCCGGCTATGATGGGTTTGCCATCGATCATTTGGTCTGTGAAATCATAGGATTGGATCCCACCTCGATCGAATATTTGGAACAGGGAATCAAAAAGGGTCTGGGGCATCGAAATTTGGACCAATTTCAGATTCTCGGAGAAACTGTTGAATCTGTCTATCGGAAGTTCAAGCGTCCCATAAAATTACCTCTCAGGGTTTTAAATTTGGTGCCCGGATTCGTCCGTGAATACGCCACCGAGAATCTATTCCATGCACAAATTAACTTCGATCCGAAAAAATGTACACTCTGCGGCACATGTTGGGAAAATTGCCCCGTGGATGCCCTCACTCCACCTGAAATTCGGAAACGAGGCATTACAACGCCCGAATGGTCAAAGAAGACGTGTATAACATGCTATTGTTGCAGCGAATTGTGCCCCCAAGAAGCCATTAAATTCACCATTCCTGTTTGGAGGAATGTTCTTTACTCACGATTTGGTGTTACTCTGGGAATTTTGATTGGGGCAATCACACTTATTTTGATTTTCTGGAGATAATCACTTCCCCTTCCAAAGGTGATATATCTCAGAATCTCGAAATCACGAAATTCCGAAAGTTATTACGACATCCTGCCTTAATCTTGAAAATATTTCTTGATCAAACTACCTGTGGGTAGGAATAAGCGAGAATCTATTTGATCCTTTTCCAGATAAATCCCGAAAAGATTTTCAAATTCATCGCAAAATTTTCTCATGCGGGTTCGTAATGCCTTTAAATCTTGTGTGGATACGAGAACCACCTTCACTTTTTCTCCTTCCTCAATCAAGACGGTAAAATCCTCCTTCTCAATAACTTTCAGGGGCTTATTATCTTGGGAAACCTCATCGAGAATACTGGATATTGCCGTAAGCACACCTGCAAAAATCACTTCAGTATCCTCAATATTCGTCGATCTGGTGGGATTCAACCGTTCGGAAAAGATTGGTACTCCGGTTTTATAGATAACCGATAGATACACTGCCGATTGCCTCCACTGAAGTTCGGATTTGGAGGGTAGAGTTTCCCTGATTTGAAAAATCGCAATAATTGCAACCAACAATGCAAACAGAATGAGAATGGAGACAATTTCTGGGGTCATTTCGGTTGTAGATGACAACAACCAAGGAATCATAACTCCTAAAAACATTCCAATGGCCATAAACAAATAACTAATTCTAGAAGAATTTTGAAGATATTGGGGCTCGGGTAGTTCAAATAGAATAGTCATAAGCCCAGTAAATGAAAAAGCTGCACCGATCCCCAGAATAATCGGGAATATATAATCTAAAATAAAGGGACTATCATTAAAAGAAAGAATGAGAAATCCAAATCCTTGAATTCCGAATCCGAATATTATTCCCAACCGTCTCCCGATGAGATCTATGATCCAACCTACAAAGAACGCAGAAATCATAATCGCAACCCAAATTGTGATGATAAATCTTGAATAATCCTGTTTATCAAATTCAAAAATAACCATCGTAGTATAATACGGCAAAGTTAGCATAAATCCAATAATTAGTGTAGCGGATACAGATGAAATATTTTGGGGATGTTTCAAAAAAGCCCGAATCGTTTGAAATTTCTGCGGGACTATTTCGGATTCATCTCTCCCCAATAATAAAAGCGTGAAGAATATAATTATTAGAATCAAAATAAAGGCGATCTTAACTGAATCTAAAGAAACCTTCTCATATAGATAGGTTGCAAAGACTATTATTATTCCCAATGCACAGAATCCTAAAGCACTCATTCGACCATTAAACTTCGGGTCTCCGGCTAAATAATTTTGCAAAATTAGAAAAATATCCCCATATACAACCCCTATTCCGATTCCCGAAAGAACCATGGCAGGACGTACCAGTATCTGAAGTTGGAAAATATAGATAATGACATACGGGAGGCAATATATGGAGATAAAAAGAACAATTCTTAGGTACAAATTCCATTTGCGGACCAGTTTCATCCCAATTATAATACCAATCGGAATTCCAAAATAAGGCCAAATAATATTAACCAATTTCCCGATTTCCCCTTCTTTCACGAAAAAGTCATAGATTACCCAATATTCAAAGCCAAAATGAGATAACCAAATTATTGCGCCTGTAAATATTCCGCTGATAAAGGTAAACCATTGCTTTCTCGTATATTTTTTAATTGGAGGAAAAATTTTCATTATAGTTTGTATCGGTCAAATATATAAAAAAGGTTCCGAAACTGTCTGAATTTCGAGTATTCTGGATGATTTACCAACATTGCTTCCCCTTCCAAATGTGATACATCTCGGAATCTCAAATTCTCGAAATCTCGAAATCACTAAATCATGAAAGCACGAAAGGTTTTCCCTCATCTTGATTTGAAATTTAACAAAGGATCCGAACTGTCTGATTGTCTCAACTAGCAATCTTGGAAATTTGATGTAGTTTTCTGGGAATCATACTTTCTCGCTTTATTAATTGGATATACGCTTTTTCCCACACTTGCCAGCGTTTATTCAGATGATTAGCATAGATTCCGATGATAAATTCCCGGATTTTGCCCCGGAACAATTTCTTAAAGACATTACGATACCGATAAAATTTTCCATGACTCCAAATTTGCATTTTCTGCAATCCCCATAAGGAAAAGTTTTTCGGAACAAATTTCACGTGATGGGTATCAAATTCTTGCCATTTATTATCAATCCACCTGTTGTTCTCATGAACTTCGTAATAGAAGACCGTGCCGGGAAGGGGAGTAAGGATGAGAAATTGAGCAGAGCCGATTTTATGTTTTATGGCAAACTTCACCGTAGCTTTAATGCTCTCTTTAGTATCAGAATCAAACCCGAGTATAAACATCCCGTGTATGTGGATATTTCGTTTATGGATTTCCTTAATGCCAAATTCAATATCCGCGACCGACTGAGATTTATGCATTTCTATAAGTGCTGCCGGGTTTAGAGATTCA
>JABCSI010000352.1 GCA_018238965.1 Promethearchaeota archaeon | reverse complement strand
AAGACCGGATTAGTATTTCCAGGATAGGAAAAATCAAGATTACTTAATTGAATTAATGGATCATGAGAAATTTTTTCACTCTCAATTGATGATTTAGTTCGGGAGGAAGACAATAAAGAAACGAGTTGGGCATGAAATAAATGATCCCTTAAAAAAATCTCTTGAAAATCACCTCGGGATTGAAAATATTGAGAAGGGGATGCATCAAACTCCAATTCCCCCCATTTATTCAGCAAACAAATACGATCAATAAAATCCACAAATAATCGAAGACGATGTTCCACTATGATAATAGTGAGCCGAGGATTAGCAGTACGAATAGTTGACAACCATCTCAAAAGATTTTCTTCACCATGCTGATCCAAAAAGGCCAAGGGTTCATCCAAGATCAAGATTTCTGGATCCATCACTAAACTCGCGGCCAAAACTACTTTCTGTTTCTCACCCCCGCTGAGGGAGTATATGGATCGATCTAACAGTTGATCAATACCCAATGACTCTGATATTTCTTGAATTTTGGCCCGGATGGATTCTTTGGGGAGACACATATTTTCCAAAGCAAAGGCAATTTCATCCCATACCGAGAAAGTCACCAATTGTTCATCGGCATTTTGGAATACGTAGGCTATGAGCGTAGCTAATTCTTCAGTCGTATAATTCCAAACGGAATTTCCAAGTAACTCCACGGATCCCTTCATTTGACCCTTGATACTGAAGGGAATTGCACCAGTAATGGCACTGCAAAGGGTTGATTTCCCCGATCCGCTTATTCCTCCTAAAAGAATAACTTCTCCTGCTTGTATTGTGAGGTTGATATTCTTCAATGCAAATTCTCCCGTATTCCCGTATCGAAAGAAAAAGTTATGAAACTCAATGACGGGAGCGCCTTCGATTGAAGAATTCAAATGCGAAGGAACCGAAGGGGGAGAATTTTCAGACACGGGTATTTTCACTCAATCAATTATTATTATTTCCATTATTATACAAAAAACAACCCGTCTCCATCCCATAAGTGTTCATCCATCTTAACTCTTCCATTAGAAAGAAACGTAATATCTTCGGCGACCAAGAGAAGGCGCTGTTCCTCGGCCCCGACGGGATCCAAACTAATTTTACCTTGGGAATTGATTACACGATGCCACGGAAGATGGTATTTTTGACTTGAGGAGTGGAGGATACGGGCAACTTGTCGTGCACCTTTAGGATTTCCTGCAAATCGTGCCACTCCACCGTATGTTTGCACCTTCCCTGAGGGGATGGCATGTATAACTTGAAGAACCGCCTGTGTAAACGGATGGAGATGGGATATATTGGTAAGTTCTTTGGGGCACATATATGCTTCCCAAAGATTCCAGATTAAAAAAGTTATATGAGACATGTTTTTCACAGAGAGGAGTTGCTGGAACAGATCATAGGATACCTGTTTTCTTAATTTGATCAACAACAGTCTTTCCCAAAATTCCGGCCATAAATACACCCGAGATAAAAGAAAACAGACAAGCCATCACAAATAGGGTCCAATGAATAAGATAAATTTTCCCTGTTAAAAGCCAAAACAACGGGACTTGCGAGATATTACCAAGCCCTGCGGCCAAACCCCACCCTAAATAAGTATCTTTTTCAGGGGTGAGTTCAATCAAGATAATGCCAACAAAGAAGAAAAAACCTTCATAGAGCATGATAATTACTTCGGAAATGCCCCAACTTGCACCAAATAGAAAATTAACAAAGCCTTGAATGAAGGCGGTCAAAAAAATTGTACGTTTCTTCTTTAACAACCCATATATTATCACTAAACTCAATATATGATATCCGCTAACTAATTGTGTTCCACCGACAAAAGGATACCAAGTTTTAATTAACACAGAAAATGGGATAAGAGAAGAGATTATTCCGCCCATTACGCCGACAATTGCGGAAAGAAGTAATTCGAGGGTAGTGAAAAAATACTTTGAATAATTCTTACGAAAAGCAGATGTATTTCCCGTTTCTATCAAAGAATCGTTCTCATCTGATATTAATTCTTCAGAATTTTCTATTTTAATGTGATTCATGCTATTTATGCTATTCATTCGCTTCACTTCACCTCACTCCAAATATATTGCGTTTAAATATTTCACACTGAATTTCGAGTTATGCACATGATCAAAGCCAGGAGGGAGCATTTCTTGGAATAATTGTATTATTTCAGGATCTTCGCCTATGGCGTCCATGCTTACGGCCGACATGAGTGGACCATCGCCCCCTTCTTCCTTTGTAAGAAGGCGCGTACCATCAATATGCGAGATGAGGAGAAAATCATCGGGATAGGCTTCCACTAATCGGAGGGGGATCAAATATGTGGAATAACCATCGGTAGCTTCAAACCTGAAATATGTTACATCACCAAGAATGGGCTGCATGCTTTGTAGAACATCCCAAACTCTAATCCCAGATACGTTATACAGCTCCGAAGTTTGGTACATATTCAAGTAATCATAGGAAATATTTTCCAACCTGTCAAAATCACCGTCTAGGATATCCGCTAATCCAATAAAAACTTCCTCTTGAATATTGCCGTAAATCCGAACACAATAAGAATCTTCACATACTGAATATTTTTCCATAACTTGTTGGTATTCAACCCAATTGTAGATAAATAGGCTAACTAAAACAGTGCTTAGGAGAAACGTGGCAATAATAATATTTCTAGTTCTTTTTTGAAGCATTATTTATGATTTACCTCCAATTTTCGATATTTGTGCAATAAAACTACAGAAGACCCCAGAATAGCAATTATGATGCTTGAAAATCCCGCAATCGAACCAGAAGTATTATCATCATCAACGTCATCAACATCATCATCTGTAGTTGCTTGTAAAATAGAATCTTTGGTGGTAATATGGATTGCAGTTAACCATTTCCATGCATATTTGCTATTATGTACGAAATCCTCTCCAGGGGCGCAATTTTCTTGAAAATATTGTATCAATTCCGTGTCATTTTCAATAGCATCCATAAAAACTGCAATTTTCAATGGTCCATCATCGGGAGAACCACCATCTTCCTCAGTCACAATGAGAACATTCTGAACATCTGAACGTTCATGACTTGTCCGGGTATCCTTTACCATCTTATAGGGATGCAGTACATAATTTCTAATCTGTGATCCAAAATCAATTTTCTTCTTTGAACTCTCAACCTCAGCCTTCTCTACATTCTTCTTTTCAACTTCTACCTGGTAGAGTTTTGATTTGAGCATCTTAATAGCCTTCTCTTTATTCTGAAGTTGGGATCGTTCCTTCTGACATTCC
>JABCSI010000351.1 GCA_018238965.1 Promethearchaeota archaeon | reverse complement strand
AGAAGACCTCACATCTTCTACCTACGAATACGATCCCCGCTTTTTGGAAGGGTTTCAACGATTCAAACGCCGATATCTAATTAGATCAGCCATTTTAAATGGTTTCAGTGTTGGGGTGTTCGCCATGGGAATTTATCTCTTGGATGTGTTAGGTACTTCGCTTGAAAATGAGAACATGGTTATGGGCGTAATTATTGGAGGAGGGGTGCTCATCTTCGTAATTACAATGGTCTTAAATATTCCAATCTTGAAATTCCAAAAGCAGCTGACCCCTACTGGCCCTCCTAAACCTCTATCGGAATCATTTTCAGGAAAATCCAGATTCAAATCCAGCCTCCTTTATCAGAAAAAGGCACAATTTGGGGATATCAGTCCTCTACTAACGCTGGTTTCGTGCATTGGAGGATTTCTGGTTTATGCCATCTTAACTGGTTTGGGTGATATTACCACAATAGGTGGAAAACTGGTCATGATATCATTAGTGGTCATTCTTATCGGTATAGTTGGAGTAGGTTATTACATGTTTCCCTTTGCTATGCTGAAGAATATTAAGAAGCGGGCTTTACAGGCGGATTACATTTTTCCTTAAAATTTTTTTTAATAGCGCAGATAAATCTCAGTGCCCGGGTAGGGAGATAACCAGAATAGGACTTATAAGACCCGCAATACATTTAAATGCGGAAAACCCCAAGGTGAAACCATAATGAAAACCAAAAACCGAAAATACCAACAATATATTTTATTCGGAATTCTCACTCTCGCATTGTACTCCACATTATTATTGAGCTCGGTTCAAGGGGAAACAATTGATCCCAGCAATTGGCGTGTTCAGACGGGCACAACTCTCTCATACACCTTAGATACCCATACTAATTCCAATTTGGACACAGTAATCGATGAGATAGCTGAAGCCTACAGTTTTGACCAATTGGGTGAAAATTTTTGGGGGGAACCCCAAGTCGAACTAAATATTACTTCAGTCGATACAAATGTTTCTCTTAGCCAGTTGGTTGAATCATTTATGGATTTTTCAGCCCCCATTGGCATCAACCAACTTCTCAACGAATCCTGGGAGCAGAAAACCTCATTACTCCTGCCCCTTGCCGTACCTATGGACATGTGGGAAGATCTTGAAGATGAATTCGATGATCGTGCCGAATATGTAGATGTTGAACATACATCTGTCGATGATTATATCTACACCGTAGGTTGGTGGTATAATCCGGATCAATACATATATGTAACATTCGTTTGGAGCGATGATAGTGGAATATTAAATGCTATATTTTACTATGTTTATGATGGCACCGATAGCGGCGATGGTGCAAATTGGCAACCGAAGGAAACCTTGATTTTACGTTTATCTAACATCAAAACACCCTTAAATTCCTCCAATCTCCCTACGACCATTGCTATGGCCATCGTATCGATTATAACTATCATCCTAGGTGGTGTAATCTTAGTGCTCAGGATTCGTCACAGGAAAGTTTATCTTTCCGAGATTACTTCCCGAACCGAATCTCGATTTGATTCCCAAAATGTTTTGCAACAAAGTGGAGCAAGGCAAAATGTTGAAAGGGGATTCACCGCTTCAAACTACAAAAACGATCCACACTTTTTGGAAGGTTATCAAGGCTTTAGACGCCGGTATTTAAAGCGATGGGTGTTCTTTAATGGAATAAGCGTTGGAATACTTGCCTTGGGCACATATCTCCTTGATATTATTGGTATTTCATTCGAGGCAGAAGCCATGATTATGGGCACCATTTTCGGAGGGGTTTTCTTGGTAGGGCTAATTAGTTATTTATTGAATATTCCACTCATCAAACTCAGTAAGAAATTTATTCAGCTGAAGGTCAATCATCAAGCACCTGTGCAGGCACCGGTTCCCTTTTCGTGGAGAGAGTGGTTTAAACCCCGTTTTCGGGAAAGCCAACCATTTATGATGGATCCAAGCCCCCTTCTCACGTTTGTGTTTTGCATTATTGGATTAGTTATGCTGCCTTCAACGTCGGATTATGAAAGTATCACCACTGTGGGAGGAAAGCTGGTAATGATATTTATGGGTATCTTCCTTGTCGGGCTTGCGGTACTCGTGTATTTGTTATTTCCATTCTATTTGCTTAAAACTGTAAAGAAAAAAGCGATGGATCTCAATTATATCTTTACCAGCGACGATTAATGCCTCTGAAGTAAACTAAAGTGTGAATGGATTTGGAAAACAAATTATTATATTATCCGATTTGATCCTACAAATTAAGGACTCGAATCCTATATTTTTTCAATAAGTTGATGAAGTTTTTTTTCTTCAAGGAGTAACTGTCTTAATTCAATCGCATCGTTCTCTGCATTTTCATATATCCCCTTTCTTGCTTTTTCAATAAAAACTGTGGTAGAGTTTTCTTTCCATCTATCCAATATTTCTTGGATGATAGTTTGAATTCGCTTCAGTTTAAAGGTAACAAGATTTTCTAAGATTTCTTTCTCAATTGAAACAGATGCCATTTCCTATTCATATCATACATAGAAGAAGAAATTAAAAACATTGTGTAAAAACTGCAATGATCAACTAATTTCATTATTATCCTAAAGCTAGTTCTACATAGCGATAGCATTTTCACCTACCAGCGACGACTGACCGAATGATGGCTACGTCCATGCCCGCCATGACCACTCTTATGGGGAGAGCGAAAATTGTATGAATTAGAAAAATATCAAAGAAATTTGGAGGATTAAATATTTCTGCTTCTAATAAATTGAATAGTGCAAAAGACATCCTTAATTCAAAGACATCCTTAATTCAAATATCTCTGAATTTATTCTTTCGCTGAATATATTCTTTCTTTTTCCTTCCTGAACAAAATCAAATACGATTTGATTTAAGAAATGGTTCTCGCTTATATATCACCTATAATGATTTTAATGAATATGCATATCAACTAAGTTTTTCATATAATCCACTAGATCGAATAAGATTTGACGCAATGGATAAAAATTGGGACGTACTTAATCCACCTCATCATTTTCACCCCCGTTTTAACAATGAAGGTCTTCATAGTCCAATGATTGGAACTCCAAACCATGATATTCCTATATTAATTGATCTTATTACATCCCACCAATTGGAAAATAAAAATTTGCGTTTTTGATTAATCCACGTATTCATACCGGTTCACAATGAGATGATATTCCCTGTAATCCCCATCATCAATTTTCTGCCCCTTTTGAGAAGTCGCTTTAATTTCCTTGACCTTGCCAAACACTTTCAAAAATTTATGTGGTTTATTTTCAATCTTT
>JABCSI010000009.1 GCA_018238965.1 Promethearchaeota archaeon | reverse complement strand
AATATATCCACAGGAATGCATGAATATAACCGCATCATGTTTATGGGCCAGATCACAACGGCTCTTGAGGGCGGGATAAAAAAATTCCTCATAGACCTTGGGCGAGATCAGACCCCGTTGTTTTTGGCCGAGATCGTCGCCTGTACTGAGTATTTTGTAACCCGCTTCTAAAAGATTTCGTTCAGAAAGCAGTGTTACCTTCTCAAATTTGCGACAAATGTCATGTAACTTTCCCGGCTTTTTTCGGGCTAATTTTCCAATAGTAGCCGGTCCAAATCCTCCCCACATCCCTTCAAAATGCATGGGAACATCTCCAGCAACGGCATAGGGATACCCTTTTAATTTCATAAAGCCCCGGACCGCTCTCGCGAGTTTGATTGATAGGGCATTCGGATTGAATTCCTGCTCCCAGGGGGCACCAAATTCTGCATAAAAATCATCAAAACGTTGTAAAGCATCTGGACCGCTGAAGAAGTGCTTATGAAACCACCAATAACTGTGCAACCGTTGGCCCTTTTCACCCAATCTATAGCCAAATTGGCGGACCTCCCCATACATTGTGATTTGAAATTTCTTCTGCTTACGGGAAAGGGATTTAGCTTCTTGCTTGGTATAGAAATAATCGGTTTCCGGATTATAGTAGGCCGTAGGAATTTTGGCGCCGCCTGCAAACATAGGGACGGCCGATGAGGTGCCTCGTGACAACCAATTGCGCGCGAGTACCCGCCCCAGCAAAAGCCTTCTGCCATTCTGAGAAAAATACTTCAGAGGATGCTTCCTTTTGAATGCATTCAATTCTTTTCGAAATAAACCTGCTTGTTCAATCATCATCCAAAATGAAGGCATTCGGTCCACCTCTTCACATCGAAGTGCGGCCAAAAACCGTTCTTCGCCATTCATTTCATTCATAAAGAGTACTCAACGAAAAAGAATATAAAACTTAACTTAACTTTCCCAGAAGGGTGATAATAGAGACAATCTTAGTAGAAATTATTGTGGATATGAAAATAGAGATTGAAATATAAATTAATATGGAGTTGAAAATTGAATTAGAAGTTGAAATAGAAGTGGGAATCGAAAAAGGAAGATGTAATAAAGAAAAAAATCCCGATTTTGTATCGGAATCTGTCACACGGTCAATTTTGGACTATTTCTTTTTAGGTTTCTTTTTTCCCCCTGCGACTAAGGCTGCGATGATCGCTCCAATCCCCAATCCGGTTCCGCCGATGACAATACCCTCCGTATCGGTAAGGGCATCCAAAAGTGAAGACATACTGAGGGTTTCATTATCATTGGGATCTCCATCGCCAATCTGGATACAGAGATTGTCATATTCAATGGTTCCAACGCAATTTACCTCTTCAATGCATACAAGATTTCCTCCCAAAATATTATCGTGGACTACGCTATCATTACTCGACTCCAACGAGATTCCTGTACCCCCATTGTCATAAATCATATTACCAACGATGTGATTGGCATTGCTTTTGTTAGAAAAAATTCCGTTATTCTGATTCATGGTGATGATGTTTCCCGAGATGTATGTTTCATTACTTAGAAATAAGGATAAACCATCTTGGATACTTTCGGAGATGATATTACCCGCCACAACATTGTTTTCCGAGAAAAAGAAATGTATCCCACTTTTATTATTGTACCGTAAAACGTTATCCAAAATAGATTGGTCCTTACACGCATAACCATAGATTCCGTATTCTGAATTGTAATTTATGGTGTTGTTTATTATTGGGTGAGTTTCATTGGAATTTTGTAACATAATCCCCCTTTTGTTGTAATTAATGATATTTTCCTTCACAATGTTATTTCTACTCCATGTATAAAGGTTTATCCCTGTACCGGTAGAAGTCCCATTTATTGTATTTCCCGTAATAAGTGTGTCTTCTGTATATCGATCAGCTACAATGCCTGTTTTACATTCAGAGAAATCATTGTTTTGCACCAAGGTGGCTTGAAGTAAGACGTCTTCACCTGCCACCCACACTCCTGAGGATGTTAGTTCTGTGAGCGAATTTCCGATTATTTCATTACCAATACCATCGGTTTCAAAATAGATGCCTTTAGATCCCCCCAATATGGTATTGTCTTGGACAAGATTGTAGTTATGTCCATTCAAACTACCCATATATCCAAAATTTATTGCCAAACCGTTGAGGTTTTGGATATTATTATCAATAATTGTATTATAATCCCCATAATTGGAAAAATCTATCCCATTGTCTTGACTACCCAATCCATCTATCAGATTCCCCTCAATGATGTTCAGAGAGTTATTATAGTTCAAATATATGCCCAGTATTGAATTATTAATCATGGTATTCCCACTGATGGTATTTTCATCACAGCTATCTGGACTACCGTCAAAGAATATTCCGTGAAATTCATTATAGCTCAAAAAGTTATCTTGAATCGTTATATTGTCGCTATTTTCAAATGCGATGCCACTTCCGGCTCCTTCTGAGCAATTATTTTCGATTAACTCCCCAAAATCCGAGTTGTAGATCCCAATCCCTCCATAGCCGGCAGCGGTAGTGGTTGTACCCGATGTGCAATTTTGGATCTTGAAAAACACCCCACGGGAGTTTTTAATAGTTATACCGGAACCAGAACTAGGTGTTATCGTTACGTTTTCAATCAAATAAGGGTCTCCCTCAATACCGGAGCCCGTGCACCAATCATACGTGGATTCGGTATTAACCCAAGTGCTTGTACCCGCGTTATCAATAGATATCGATGTTAGTGTCCAAGACCCCGCTGATTGAATTGTTTCTGCTTTTGTTTCTGCTTGAATTAAATTTGAATTCACTGAAAGGGATCTTTGCCCCAACGCCGCAAATACGATCATCACGGCAATAATTATGCTATATTTCATTGTTTTTCGATTTCGATTTTGATCATAATTCATTGTAATCACTTGAAATTCAGTGGTTTTTTGGGAATAAAAGTATATTGGGGGATTATATTTGATTATAGGTGATTATGCAAAATAAATATAAAAATTGGAAGTCTAAGTCAGCAAAAGTCAAAAAGTTTAAAATTTTTCAACACATCTGATCCATACATACGACCACACGATGCTCATTTTCTGTTTTTGTTGTGCTCTCCAAATATGCTCCCAAAGCATTGATGGATGAACTTATAAAATGGAATTAGAATTTGGGTAGTGGTTTTAGACTAAAATATATAGAGGAATCTTAAAAATGTCTCAATTAGGCGGAACTCCTGTCCTGATCCTGAAAGAAGGATCAGAGCGTACCACTGGAAAAAGTGCAACGCGCAATAACATTCTTGCCGCTAAAGCAATAGCCGAAGCGGTACGATCTAGCCTCGGACCCCGTGGTATGGATAAAATGCTTGTGGATCAGTTTGGCGATGTAACCATAACAAATGACGGCGCCACTATCTTAAAGGAAATCGACGTTCAACATCCTGCAGCCAAAATGATGGTAGAAGTTGCCAAAACCCAAGACGAAGAAACAGGGGATGGCACCACAACCAGCGTTATTCTCGCGGGTGAATTATTGAAACGGGCGGAAAAATTATTGGATCAAAAAATTCATCCTACGGTCATTACCGAAGGCTTTCGTAAAGCAGCCGCACGATCACTGGAAATTATCGATGAAATGGCAACCAAAATAGATCCAACCGATAGAATTATGCTCAAAAAGGCGGCAAAGACTGCCATGAGCTCCAAAATTATCCATGAATACGATGAATTGATTTCCAATATTGTGGTTGACGCTTGCTTAGCAGTACGTGAGGAAATTGATGGTGTCAGCACCGTTGATTTGGATCGTGTTCAAATCCAAAAGAAGGAAGGCGATTCCATCGAAGCAACCAAATTTATCTCGGGAATTATCCTGGATAAGGAAATTGTCAATTCTGGGATGCCCAAACGCGTTGAAGACGCAAAAGTCTTGTTGATTTCGGCCGCAGTTGAGGTTGAGAAGACCGAATTCGATGCAAAATTACAAATCACCAGCCCTGATCAGATTAACGCCTTTTTGGATCAAGAACAACAAATGCTCCAAGATTTGGCCGATAAGATTGTAGCCACTGGCGCTAATATGGTAATCTGCCAGAAGGGAATCGATGATATGGCGCAACACTTTTTAGTTAAGAAGGGTGTGTCCGCGGTTCGTCGTGTTAAGAAGTCCGATCTGGATAAACTCTCGAAGGCCACCGGTGCTACCATCTATTCTAACCTCGACGATATGTCGCCCGATGGTGTGGGGTTTGCTGGTCTCGTGGAAGAGCGCAAAGTCATGAATGAAAATTGGGTATTCGTCGAAGAATGTAAGCATCCAAAATCGGTTGTAATCTTTATTCGAGGCGGCACCGAATTGGTAGTGGACGAAACCGATCGTTCTATCCACGATGCACTCTGTGTGGTTAAGGATTGTATGGAAGAACCCAGTGTTGTTGGCGGCGGCGGTGCTCCAGAGGCCGAAGTTGCAAAAGGCTTGCGCAAGTTTGCCGAAACCCTTGAGGGTCGTGAACAACTCGCCGTTGAGGTGTTCGCCGATTCGATGGATATCATTCCGAAGACTTTGGCCGAGAATGCAGGCTTAGATCAAATAGAAATGCTCATGAAAATCCGTGCGGCCCACGGCGAAGGCAAGAAGTATGCCGGCTTAAATCTGACCGAGATGCGTGTTGAGGACGACATGACGGATATCGATGTAATTGAACCCGTTGCTGTGAAGAAGCAAGCCATTAAATCGGCCTCCGAAAGTGCCCAAATGATTTTACGGATTGATGATATTATCGCAGGTGCCAAGTCTGCCGGGGGACCTCCTGGCGGCGGTGGTATGGGTGGTATGCCTCCTGGTATGGGCGGCATGGGCGGAATGCCTCCGGGCATGATGTAGTCCAAAAACCCTAATTTATCAATATTTTTTTTACCTATTTTTACTTTATTTATTGTCTATTCATTATCTATTTCCAAAAAGGTGCAAAAATCCTCCTTTATGACTTTCGTCACTACATCGGTTGTTGTTCGCTCCACAAATTCCGAATTGAATAGAATCTTCATTTTTTCAAATAATTCCTCCCGATTGGCGGCCCGTGCCAGTATTACAAAATCGTTTTCTCCAAACACGAAATATACTGCATATACACCTGGAATCTTGGAGAGCATTTCTCCGACTTTTTCATGATAGCCCGCTCCAAATTTTGCACGAATACGGACAATTATCTGCTCATCTTTTCCGAGCTTTGCGGCATCGACCACCGCCCGATACCCAATTATTATTTTTTCATCCTCTAAACGTTTAATACGGTAAGTCAGCGTTGATTTCGCAATTCCTATTTGTTTTGCCAATTCGAGGTGCGGAATTCGGTCATTTTCTTGAAGCGCATTCAAAATTTTACGATCTATGGGATCTAAAAAGCTTCGCCGCTTTTTTTCATCGATAATTTCAGAAGGCATGATTGTTCACTCGTAATTAATAATATTTCGTGCTGGTTTATTAATATGCATGTTCTTATTTAGACATTATTCTCAATAAGATTTTTTTATTGGGAAATCCCCATAATTTAATTAAGATTATTCATTACAAGAAATATTATCTGAGTTGAGAACGAAAATGACCCCAAAGACCCCAAAGCTTTCCTTCGATCAAGTTCGACACGAAATTATTGGTCGGGATTTTACCTTCACGACCCCGTTTGGCACCCGATTATTAACCTATGCCGATTTCACGGCATCTGGACGATCTATTGCATTCATTGAGAAATATCTCATCAAAATTCAACGTGAATATGCAAACACTCATACAGAAGACGACATCACTGGGCGCCATATGACTGGGTTATTGCATGGAGCAGAAAAGATCATAAAAAAAGCATTTAATGCGGATAAGAACTGTTACATCATCGCAACGGGAACAGGCACTACGGGTGCTATTACAAAATTTCAAGAAATTCTAGGTGTGCGCCTTCCGGAAGCAACCCGCTTGCTTATTATGTCATTATATTCGAAAATCTCCGAAAATGAGAGTGAAAGTAAGAGTGAGGGTGAGATTGGCTTTGGAGATCCCCAAATGCTGGACCGGCTGCAAAAAAAAATGGAAGAATTACGCCCAGTGGTGTTTATCTCTTCCTATGAACATCATTCCAATGATATAATGTGGCGAGAAGCCGTTGCAGATGTCGTGGTCATCGGTCTCACTCCTGAAGGCTATTTTGATATAGATGACCTAAAGAATAAATTAAGTCTTCCCCAATATCAAAATCGAATGAAAATCGGGTCTTTTTCCGCGGCTTCGAATGTCACCGGTGTGAGGTCGCCTGTATATAAAATTGCCCGACTTATGCATCAATATGGGGGTCTTGCCTGCTTCGATTTTGCTGCGAGCGCCCCTTACGTTAAAATTGACATGAACAAAGATGTGGAATCGTATTTCGATGCCATTTACATTTCTCCCCATAAATTTGTCGGGGGCCCTGGGTCAACCGGTATCCTAGTTTTCAATGAGAAGCTCTATAATAGGGCGATTATTCCTACGTCCGCCGCTGGAGGAACGGTTGATTACGTTAGCTCCTCCGGTGTTGATTATTCTGAAGATGTGGAAACTCGGGAAAGGGCAGGTACACCCGGGATTTTACAAACAATCAAAGCAGGATTGGCGATTGATCTTAAGGATGCAATTGGAATCGATGAAATTGAAGCAAAAGAATATGACTTCATCTCTCGTGCTTTAGAGAGGCTAACTAAACATCCTAATATTGAAATTTTGGGCCCAATAGAGCCGGATCACCGCTTATCGATAATTTCATTTATGGTAAAACACGGCGATAAATACCTGCATCCGAAATTCTGCACGAAATTGCTCAATGATTTATTTGGCATCCAAAGTCGGGCGGGGTGTATGTGCTCCGGACCCTATGGGCATTCGTTACTGGATATTGGAGAAGACAGGTCCCTAAAATTCCGAAAAGTCGTACAGCAGGGGAAAATTGGGATCAAACCCGGGTGGACTCGCTTGAATTTCCATTATCTCATTTCGGAAGCAGAGTTCGATTTCCTCTGTTCTGCCCTCGAGTTTATCGCGGAATTTGGCCATAGATTCCTTTCTTTATATTCCTTCAATTTTGAGACGGGCGATTGGATCCACCATAAATTTCAAGATGATGATCTCCAAAAAATCCCCAACATCGAAAACGTGTTGAAAATGGATCTCCGGAATTGTTTTGATGAGAAAGAAATGAATCGGAAGGAGCTATTTGATCAATACCTAAAAGAAGCAAAAAAAATTGCCGAATCACTTCAAGAACCCGAAAATTTTGAGCAGTTTCAAGACCCAACCGCAGAAGAACTCCGATGGTTTAATTTCCAAAGCCATCAATAAATTTTGTCTCCTTTATAGTTCTTTTTTTTCTTCCTTCTCTTCTTCCATTCAAGAATGGTATTTTCCTTCGTGTTTTTGTGTTACATCTAACAATTCGGAGTAAGAATTTGCCAACAATTCCTTCCCACAATCGCATTTGAGCATATGTTCCATATTTTTTTTACCTCGGTGAAGTCAATCTTATAAGTTTTCTACACCGAAATCGAATAAAATTCTAATCCTTATAGCTCTCCAAGAAAATGTAAAAAGCGCAATTATTCGATAAGTGGGTCCATCAAACTACCCTCACTGAGCGATAACCAAGGTTATGTTTGTATCGTAATCAATTTTATATTAACGGGAATTCATAGAATGGATATGGAAATGGATAATGAACCCAAAATTCAGACAGGGAATATAGTTGAGAAATTAGCCCAATTCGAGGATTACTGGAATCCCCGAGTTGTTGGGAAATTAAACGGGCAAATGGTCAAATTGGTTAAATTCCAAGGTAAGTTTGACTGGCATGCCCATGACCATGAGGAGGAATTCTTTCTGGTGATTCAGGGAAAATTTACAATGGAATTTCGCACCCATAATCTCATGTTGGAAAAAGATGATTTTGTTATCGTTCCCAAGGGTGTTGAACATCGCCCCGTGTCAGAAAAGGAAGTGCATGTATTGCTTTTTGAACCTGAATCTATGCTGAATACAGGAAATGTTCAAAGTGATAAAACTCGCAGTTCCTTGGAACATATTTAATTGTAAAAGAAGAAAGAAAGATAGAAGATGAATGATAGAATGATAGAATGATGGAAAGAAAAGAAAAAAGTGTTTTATAGGTTTATGGGTTTGTGGATTTGTGCACATTAGAAATGGATGTTTAGTAATCCGGCGCTTCAATTTCGACGTTTGGATTGTCGTCATCTGTGAAAATGATAAAGGTAAACCATTCTTCATCCCCGGATTGCAAGTAGATTTCTGCATCAATTTGCCCATAGGTACTTTCCAGAGTAACATACACCGGAAAATTCACCGATACTTGTTCTTGGGACCAGTATAGATCCAATCCAGCAGTTGTGGTTGAAATATCTACGTAGAGGGTGTGATTGAAGGAAATATCAAACAATTCAACATCTTGATGACCCGTTGAGGTGTCGACCGTAATATTGCCTTGAAGAACACCCCGTTCCATTAGAAAATCCGTTCCACCCGAAGTGCTACTGATAGAAATATCCCCAACTGTGGAATCTTCCAATTGGATATTCGCATATCCGGTGGTTCGGTGAATAGAAACATCAGCAACTTCACTTTCAAATAGGTTAAAATATACACCACCCGTACCATCGGTGACAAATATGTTTTGAGCCTCCAGGGCATTCAAAAACACGTCAATATGACCTGTGGCACTGGTAGCTGACACATTACCGGTAACGGAATCATCTATATACAGATCAATTCCTGCAGTGGCTGTGGTAAGAGTGAGGTCCCCAGTGTTGGCATCCTGAAACACCGCATCGATATGTCCAGTGCCAGTTGTAAGCGCAACATTGCCCATTTCCACCATCGTACCGATAACATCAATACCAGATGAAGCTGTTGTGATGGTTAGATCATTAAGAATCTGATTGTCTACAAAATAATCAATATGCCCAGTGGCCGAGGAAATTTTCACATCCAGAGCGGTCGAATCATCACAGATGAAATCGATTCCGGCAGACACGGTATCAACAGAAACATTTTGAAATTCCACATCCGAGATAAATAAATCTTGGTGCCCTGAGATAGTGGAGGCTGAAAAATTAGATTCAAAAATCACATTGTTTAAGTAAATATCATTCCCTGCAGATAATCCTTCAATGTTAACGGGGTTTTGGACCGTTACATTATCCAGATAGATATCTACATGTCCAGTTTCGTATTCAATATTGAATGTGCTAAAATGGGTTTCCTGGGCGTAAATGTCAACTCCTACATCCTCCAGATTTACGTACAAATCCATTAGTGCTATGGGATTAATGGTGATCACGCATTCGAAGATATTAATGCGATTCCACATCATTCCCATGAAATTAAAGGCTTGATCGTCGGTGGAATCGGCAATATCTATCGATAACAAAGTGTTATTTTCTGTTAAGGTATATTCCACTACCATATCTAACGGTTCGGTGGCGCCTTCTTCGGTATAAATGTGTTGCCACGAGGCATTGAACAATAGAGTGGCGGTGGGGTCAAACTCCAGGGAGATTCTGGCAGTCGAAGGATGGTGCAAGATTGCGATATCGGTTAAATTTGAAAATTGCGGATCATCCAATGCCAGAATAAACTCACCTTCATGGGATTCGATTGGAGCATAAATAGCCGTGTACCAAAATCCAATGCTGAGAATAGTAACAGCCAGCAGAAGGATAGTCTTAAATTTTGATACCGGGCTTTTTGGGGTTTCGGTTTGGGATGTAGTTGATTTACTCATAATTATTACCTGTTAAAAATTTCAGTTTTTAGTGAATTAGAAGCATTATATTTAAGAAAGAATGTCGGATTAAAGAGCGATTTTTAGGCCAATTTTTATCACAAAAATACCGATACCATCAGTTAAATTGTAATAATTAATTTGGGGTCAAATTCAGGGTTACGCTCATGGGGATACCCCAAAGGATTACAAAGAATGTGTGTATCACCAATCCAATAATCCAGAGAACTGTGGGTATGTCCGTGAATCCAGAGTTCGGGTTGGTACTCTTTAATCAAGTCCTCACAATGGGCAGCAAATCCAGAATTCAATGGGCTATCTTGATATTCAGCTGTGATGCTCCTATAACTCGGCATATGATGGGTAATAACCACAGTTTTTCCCTGAAACGGGCGCATTAGTTCAGTTTCTAAGTATTTCCGAAATTCTGTATGTAAAATAATCGAGTCTTCGGGTGTAAACATTTTTTCATGCATTTGAATCACATGGAAATCGCTAAGTCCGGCCCCAATATTGTGGATATCGATTTTATTACCATGATTTACATCTGTCCATAGAGTCGACCCGATGAAGCGCACATTATCGTGGATATAGGTTGAATTCTGTAAAAAAATGATGTTGGGATTGTTGGGATTGTTGGGATTGTTAGGATTATTAAATTTCAGCCACCACTGTACCACTTGGTGATATTCATGGTTGTAAAACTCGTGATTCCCCAGAATATATATCACTCGGGATTTTCGGGAGGGTTGTAATAAAAAGTCTTTTCCTCGATTTCCCAAATGCAAATCGCCGGCAATGATCAAAAAATCGCATTCCACTTCTGGTAGATGATATTCACCGAATTCCAAATGAAGATCGCTAATTATATGCAGTTTCATGGCTTTCTCCTATGTTTGATCATGATTGAAGATTATCAATTTCTTTCCACACAAAACAAATCTAGGTTTTATATCTGAATTTTGCATGATTTCACTAATATTCCTAGTCAATTTCTTGCTTTTATATAAATCGCTATTTTACCAAAGTGAAATCTTGATATATTTTATTCGCATATATTACTATGCTAAGGGAGATTCTCACACTCTTCCATATGATGAAAAAAATGAAAACCACAATTTCTCAAGAAGTATATGCTGCCCTCAAGGAATACGGGCTTACCGATTACGAAACTCGGGCTTTCGTTGCGCTTATTACCAACGGAATCAGTTCCGCTAAGGATCTATCTGATTCCACTTCGATTCCCTACAGTCGAATTTATGACGTATTGGTCAATCTTGAGACACAACAGTGGGTAAAAGTGATCAGTGGAAGACCAATGAAATACAGGGCCGAGCGCCCTTCATTTGTGGCCAAATTGGCTAAAAAGCAACTGGAAGAAAAATTCCAGCGTATCGAGGCGGCCCTACTGGAGAAATTGGAGCCATTATATGGAGCTGAAGAAATTGTGGAATCCACACCGATCTGGATCCTCAACGGCAACATCTCCCAAAAAGTGAAGGATATGATACGGGGAACCTCCAAAAACCTAACCATCTTTCTCAAAAATCCCAATGAGGATTTACTGGCTGATTACTTTGACATTTTTCTGGATCTCTCGGAGAAGAAAGTCGAAATTGAAGTTATTATTGGTGAATCCCACTTTTCCATCAAAAATAAGAACATCTGGCGGAAAATGGCAAGCATTGCCCGCGTGCATATTGTAAAACATGTGTTGTTTGATGCTATGATGTTTGACAAGACAGAGCTCGTGATTTTCTTAACATCCTTCTTGAAAATCGCCATAAAGGATGAGAACATGGTTTTTCTCATCCAAGAGAGTCGACTGATAAATTATAGCACCACTTATTTCAAGATGTTGTGGAGCATGAGCCAGAAATTTTCCCTCAAGAATTACAATTAATATCAATAAATCTAAAATGATTTCATATAATTTTTTGGTCGCCCTTCTTTGCATTTCCTATGGTTCAAGTCGCTGTTATCGCCGGATCAAAATCCGATGAGAAGATCTTTAACAAAGCAACTGCCGTTTTGGAAGAGCAGAACATTCCCTACGAGTTGAAAATTATTTCTGCGCATCGGAATCCTGAGGAACTCGATGCCTATGTGAACTCCACCGATGCCAAAGTGTTTATTTGTGTGGCTGGTTTATCTGCAGCACTTCCTGGTGTCGTCGCTTCGAAAACTAAAAAACCAGTAATCGGGGTTCCCGTCAGCGCCAAATTGGGTGGGTTGGATGCCCTTCTATCGATTGTTCAAATGCCTCCTGGGGTTCCTGTGGCGAGTGTTGGAATTGATAATGGAAAAAATGCTGCTTTGTTGGCCATTCGTATTCTCAATCTTGCATGATTCATCCAAATCAGATTCAAAATTTTTTTTTACTATTGTATATCTTAATCCATAACCATATCTATAACCACATCCATATCCATCTCTATAACCATATCTATAAGCATAACCTCAAATAACCTCTTTTCTGTCTTTTTTTGGGCCATGGGGGTGCCAGAATGCTTAAATATTGGGTGTGATCAAGATTAATATGGAGTTTTTATCATGAATTCAACCTATCTCCGAATTGGTGTTTTATCCGACACTCACCTTTCGAATCTCTCGACAATTGCCCCAAATTCTGCCTTTAAAACAACCATAAGTGCCTTTATTCGAGAAAATGTAGACCATATTTTCCATTTAGGGGATTTTACTTCATGGGATTTGTACAAAGAATTAACCGAAACTTTTGGAGAAGATAAGGTACATGCTGTGCGGGGAAATATGGATGCCAGGGATCCCCACATCTCAGAAGCTCTGCCTGAATCAAAGACTCTCACATTATTAGGTAAATCAATTCTGTTAGTTCATGGATGGGGCGGACCCTTGAATATGATTAATCGGATAACCCAAAAATTCGATCTATCGCAGGTTGATTTGGTTGTCTTTGGTCACACCCACAGACATTTAATCACTCAAAAGCACGGGCGATGGTATTTTAATCCGGGAAAGTGTCAAAAGGGCGGATCCTACGGCATAATTGAAATCGATTCTACCGAAATTACTCCACGAATTATTCAACTTTAGGATTTTTTGACTTCTCGGTAATAATTACTTTAAGATTGGAGTTCGAATTGAAGTTGGAGTTCGAATTAAGGTCGAATTTTATTATATTACCTTAAATATCGTTATTTTAGACAGTTATCGGGCACAACTTCGTTTTTGGGAAAGCGGTAATTTTTTCAAAAATGAAGCATTCAATCAAATACATTCTCATCATTAGGTTATGCTGGTGGGAATCCCATTACTTTAGGGGAAAAAAATCATGTCATCAGAACAGGTAAAAAAGAAATCGAACTCGAAATCAAAATCGAAACCAAAAACGAAACCAAATTCGAATTCGAAATCAAAATCTAAAGCAACCAAGCAAAAGAAAAAGCCGGTGGCTGAAAAAGGTCTCCCTCTCTTTGGAGAATTCAGCGAATGGTTTAATCAGGTCTTGATTGACGCCGAAATCATAGACTATCGCTATAATCTTAAGGGCTGTGGTGTGTGGTTGCCTTATGGGTTCAAAGTCCGCCAGTACGCCTTTCAAATCATTCGCGATTTGCTGGATTCAACTTCTGTCCCTCACGGTGAAATGCTTTTCCCTCTTCTGATCCCCGAACCACAGTTTATGAAAGAAAAAGAGACCGTGAAGGGTTTCGAAGACGAAGTTTATTGGGTCAAGGACGGTGGAACAAAACCCCTTGATATTAAACTCGCTCTCCGTCCCACTTCAGAGACTGCAATGTATCCAATGGCGTCTATTTGGATAAGGTCCCATCAGGATTTACCCCTTAAAACTTACCAAATTGCTAATATGTTCCGGTATGAGGGAAAAAATACCCGTCCCCTGATCCGTGTTCGGGAAATTACCACTTTCAAGGAAGCCCACACCTATCATGCAACAGCAGACGAATGTGAAGAACAAATCCGAGAAGCGATTGAATGTTATAAGGGCTTTTTCGATGCATTAGGTGTTCCATATTTGGTTACCCAACGTCCAAAATGGGATACTTTTCCTGGAGCCAATTACACCATAGCCTTTGATTGCATTTTTCCAATTAACCATAAGGCTCTGCAAATCGGCACTGTGCATAATCTCGGACAGGTATTCGCCAAAACCTTCGATATAAAATATGAGACGGTGGATGGGACGCAAGAGTATGTTCACCAAACCTGCTATGGGATCAGTGAACGGGCTATTGCGGCTTTGATCGCATCCCACGGTGATGATAAAGGATTAAAAATTCCTCCACGGGTCGCTCCTATTGAAGCTGTTATTGTTCCGATTTTGTTCAAAAATAAAGAACAGATTGTCCTAGATGTCTGTAATTCAATGTTCAAGACCTTGAAAGAGGCGGGATTAAAAGTACGCTTGGATACTCGAAGCATTAGTCCGGGTCGGAAGTATTTCCATTGGGAACTCAGGGGTATCCCTCTCCGCATTGAAATCGGTCCACGGGATGTTGAAAAGGGAAATATCTGTCTTGTGCGACGTGATACAGGAGAAAAGGATTTTGTACCCCAGAACGAAGCAGTAAGCAAGATAACCTCTCTGTTGCAAGAAATCCAGCAAAGTCTCTGGGATAGTGCAAAAGAGAATCACCAACAATGGATTCTTAGGACCAATGACTTGGAGGAAGCACTGGAATACATCGATGCAGGCAATGGTGTTGCCGATATTCCATTCTGTGGCTCGGAAGAATGCGCGGCGCCGATTGAACAGCGGTTAGAAAACCTGAAATTCTTAGGTATTCCTGAGGAATATATCCCCGCCCTGAACAAATCTGTGAAGGTCGAAAAAGATATCTATTGTGCCTACTGCAGTAAGCTTGTAAAGCAATATTGGCGAATCGGCAGATCTTATTAATATATTGCTGGAGAATGTGGATCATCTATCTCTTTCTTGCATTTTTTTAAAATTACTCTTTCTTTATACATTCCCAAGCGATTTAAAAGAATTCTCTATGATTTCCTCAAATTGTTGCTGAGATATCGTTGTTAGGGATGAATTAATCTGTTTAATGTAATCAAAGTGGCGATCATTACTCACGAGGGTTAATTGGTAGGTAATTGCAGTAGTACCAATAATTAAGTCAGTGATTGGAATAACTTGCCCCACATTCCGAAGAAGAATTGCAAGTTTTAAGGTTTGGGCCCAAATCTGTTCATCGGGATAAATAATATCCATTTTGTCATATTTGTTGGATATCGGATGCTCTAACACGGTTATAAATGAGCATTTTATCTGGTTTTTCGGAAACTTCTCCCTCATGTGTTTAGGCAGTTTGATGATAACGTTCGTATCCAATAACCACATATCATTCACCGGAGAACTGAGATTCTAGTTCTAAAATTTTGTTAACACGTTGTTTTTCCAGTTCTTGCTGTTTTTTTCGAATCTCTAATTCTTTTTCCGTTGAATAATTTTGAACGGAAATGGTGACGGATTCAAACAACTCTTTCCCAGAAATAATTTTTGGGCGTTCAAGAAATACAAGATAATCTTTGATCGCATTTCGAAATATCTCACTCCATTTGATTTCCGGATGCTTTTTCATCTGGGAATATAGTTTTTCATCAACACTGAAAGTGACATTTGTCATAAGTAACTATACATAAAATAAGTATATATCCTTATCTGCCTTATTGGTATTTCAAATTTCATATTTCATGTATTGTGTTTTGTAGTTTTGTTATTCGAAATATTTCATTATTCTGGAATAAAATGGAAAAAGCTTTAAAATTTGATGTAGTGAAATAGATTTACACGGAATTTTAGTGTAAATGGGGATATGGAAAGAAATGACGCTTGAAGAATACGCAAAAAATGAAGTTATCATGCGATACGATGATCCAAATAATCTTGTCTCTCTATATGAGGGCACGATCCAAAAATTTCCAAACCGTAATTTCTTAGGAGAGAAAAATCAAGACGGGGAATTCGAATGGATCACTTACGGAGATTTTGGCAAACGAATAGACAACCTAAGGGGGGGGATTTCCACCTTAAAAATTGTGGCCAAAAATGATTTTATAGGCATAATTGCAGACAATCGACTGGAATGGGCAATCGGAGCATTCGCAACGTATGGTTTGGGTGCTCGATGGGTTCCGATGTATGAAAAGGAATTAGAACAGACATGGAAATACATCATTCAAGACAGTGGGTTAAAGCTTTTATTTGTAAGCACAGAAGAAATTAAAAATAAAATAAAAGCAATGCAACAAGATCTCCCAAATTTGAAAAAAATAATCGTAATAAATAGTACAGGACCAGACAGCTTTCAGGTACTCGAAAAACTCGGAGAAAATAATCCTATAGAGGTAATTCACCCCGATATTAACGATGTTGCGGGTTTGATCTACACATCCGGAACGACAGGTGCACCTAAAGGTGTAATTATTTCACATGGGAATTTCACTAGTAATACCCAAGCAGGATACAATATCTATACCGAACTATGCGAAACATCGCGGGCTCTTAGTATACTACCTTGGGCCCATAGCTATGCTCAAACAGCAGAGCTTTATAATTTTGTACAATTCGGGGGATCAATTGGAATTACCAGTGTTGAGACGATGAGCCAAGACTTGGGAAAGACAAATCCCACGCATTTAATTTGTGTTCCACGGTTATTTAACAAAATTTATGCAGGAATTCATCAAATGATGGAAGAAGAGGGAGGTATTAAGAAGAAACTCTTTGACATGGCCAAGAATGAAGCAGAAAAGCGCCGAAATACAGGAAAAGATACCTTAAAATTCAAATTATTGGACAAAGCCGTGTTTAGTAAAGTTAGAGCAAGGTTTGGAAACAGAATGGAAGGATCTTTGACAGCCAGTGCAAAAACGGAAACGCAAGTTGCAAATTTCTTTTTCGATATTGGGCTTCCGATCTATGATTGCTATGGCTTAACAGAGACTTCACCCGCAATTACCATGAATTGTCGGAATCACCATCGTTTGGGGAGTGTAGGAAAACCTATAGAAAAAGTCAAGGTTGTCATAGACAAGTCCATGATGCCTGAAGGTTCCGAGGATGGAGAAATTCTTGCATTTGGACCCAATGTAATGCAAGGGTATTTCAATAAACCTGAAGAAACAGCTAAAATAATGGTGGAAGATGAAAATGGACATAAAGGGATTCGCACTGGTGATTTAGGTAGAATTGATGCTGATGGCTTTCTCTTCATTACTGGAAGAATTAAAAATGAATACAAATTACTTAATGGGAAATATGTTCACCCCGCATCTATTGAGCAATACATTAAATTAATCCCATGGATCGCAAATGCAATGGTTTACGGGGATGGCAAGGCTTATAACGTCTGTTTACTCGTTCCCGATTTTGAATATGTAAAGATATTTCTCCGGATGAATAATATTAAGCAAACTCCCGAAGAATATATGAAAAACCCTGAAGTTCAACAAGATGTTATTGACAAGGTGATTGAACACTTAGATGGTAAATTTGGGGGGTACGAAATTCCAAAGAAATCTGCCTTCATATTTGAAGATTTTTCATTGGAAAATGGAATGCTGACCCAAACTATGAAATTGAAGCGCAATAATGTTATGGAACGTTATGGAAAAACAATTGATGATTTGTATTTGGATTAACCGATGAAGAATCTTGAGATTGATATCTTTCATTTTTTTTATGTTCATTCAACATTTCATTCTTTCTAAATTACCGCCTTAATAATAAACGCAAAAATTCTATAATTAAATTTAAGTGTGCGCTTTTACTTTATAGGATGGGAAACCCCCTTCATCAACGGTGATTCACACCATGAAATCTGAAAGTATGCCGCAATTTACCAACAAATTCCAATTCAATTCTCTAATTAAGGCTATTTCAATGAAGGGGAAGAAGGGCTTGCCCGCCCACTAACCCAACCCTCCGTTTTCTTCGATTTCACTTCCCTTCTCTCTGCTATGCCCCATCTCTTTCGAAATTGAATTATTATTTTCTGGGAATTTGAAATCTGACACAATAATATTCTGATGTCAATGTATTGTAGTGTATCCAACTAAAGATATATAGATTCGTTCCAAAATGACCCAATCATAGAAAATAGCAACATTTAATAGATAAACGTCGCTTTAGTCATATATTAATCACATCAGGAAATAAAAATGTCTCCCGTACAATTCCCAAATCCCATTCATCGAATTATCGGAGTATCTTACCTGATTATCTTCTTTTCCCATTCCAAAACGATTCATGGAAATAAGTTCCCCCGCTTCCCTTAAACAGAATTTAATTCTTTTTTTTCTTTTCCCCGTGATAATTATCATTATTTTATTATCATTATTATTATTAGGAGGCCCAATTCATGCAAAACTTAACCTTATTTGCCAGTCCCATTGAAGAAATTCAAATTGCCAACCCAGCCACAATGCTTTATGTCAGGCTGGATGATTCCGAACAAAATTCAATCCGTCAAATTAATGTGATGATTCAACAATTGGAAAATGCGAACCTACGTGCAAATCACATTGCTATGTCGGATCCAAGCTATATCATCATTCTTTTCAATTCTCCCGAAGATGGACAACGGGCATATGAGATATTGAATGCCCTTACCGAAGATTCCCCCGTACTGAATATAGAAATGAGGCTCGTGGGGGTAATCTCAATTATTGGAGATCAGTTGAATTTTTCCCATCACCTTTCGGGAATGTACAGGGAATTTAACCGATACCGAATAAACCCCTTGATGGTGTTCCAACAGCATTCACTGCACGAAATTTGTATAGTTGTCCCCGTGAACCGAGTTCTAGATGCACGGGAAGCCATAGAAAATACTTTCTAAGAAATTTTGATGATTTTTTTTTGTTTTTGCTTTTTTGTTTTGCTTTTTTGTTTTGCTTTTTGCTGATATTTATTATATTCTCCTTTAGGATTTCTGACAAACACAACTTATTTTCCCTTAAATATTGGTTTTCTTCTTTCTTTAAAGGAAGCAATACCCTCGCTATAATCTTGAGTTCCCATATTTTTCACGTAGAGGTTGAATTCATGCTGCATTGATGGGACTAAATCATTTGAAAGCGAAAAATTTAACATGGCCTTATTAAAGCCTAATGTTTTGGTTGGCAAGGAAGCGATCTTTTGGACATACTCCATTGCTAGAGTGTCAAAATCTGCGGCAGGATAAATTTGATTGAGTAATCCCATTTCTAAAGCTTCATGTGCATCAAGGTGTCGCCCTGTCAAAATTAGATCAGTAGCTTTTCCAAATCCAATTAGTCGAGGAAGAAGCCAACTTGCACCGCTCATCATACAAATAGCTCGTGTTACCCGATGATCTCCAATTTCAAGATTGTCGGCTGCTAATCGAAAATCACATGCAAGAGCTAAAGCAAATCCAGCACCGAGGCAATATCCATGCAAAAATGCAAAAACTGGCTTCTGAATTTTTCGAATTAACCGAATTAATCGGTGATGGGGAATGATGGAACCATCTTTCAAGGGTTTAAATCGAAAACCGTCCTTTCCCATACTTTTTAAGTCATCTCCTGCACAAAAACTCGCCCCATTTCCTGTAATGACAAGTGCTCGAATTGATTTTTTCTTTAATGATGATTCAAAAACGTCGATTATCTCCATAATCATCGGATATTGGAGTGCGTTATGTTTTTCAGGCCGATTGAGCGTAATAACCCCGATTCCATTATGTGAGTGGTATAAAATGTAGTGATAGTTTTTTTCAGCCATGATAATTTACTAATCAAAGTTGATTAATATTATTTCAGATTTTGTGGAGATTCGATTCCCAACCAGAACCAAACATATAAGATAAAAAAAAGGATTCTTCCCATAGGGATTGTTTTAATGAGTAAATCAGAGCCCCTAGTTGTTATTTTTCTCGGTATTTCTCGTTTCTTTAGTCTTTTCCATTAACTTCTTAGAAATCAATGGATTTACCCTCAAAGGCATATTCAAATATTTTCTGAATTAGGGCATCTGACGCTTCCCGTGGAGACATTGTTATACTGCTGCTTTCATTTGTCAATTGGACAAGCCTCTCCATATTCTTACCTAAATCCTCCCGCGTAATCCCACATTCCTCAAGTGTATGGGGAAAATCAACCGATTTTTGCAAGGAATTAAGAAATTGAATATAGGCATCTGAAGCTGCAGCTAAATCATCTTTCCATTCGGCTAATCCAAGTTTCTTTGCCGCCTTGGCGATTGTTTTAAGGGCAGTATCATCATCCGGATTTCGAAGGCAGTATTGTAATATGTAAGGGAGCATTACGCCTACCGCTTTTCCATGGGTTAAATGAAAGACAGCACCGAGTGAATGACCCATGGCATGGCCTATTATCACTTGAGAATTTCCAAAGCCGAGTCCTCCAAGAGAAGCAGCATTGGCCATTTTTTCCCGAGCCTCCATATCTTCCCCATTTTGATAAGCCTTAACGAAATAATCTTTCACAAGATCCAAGGCATGATAACAACATGCATCTGCAAAATCAGTTCGCCATTCGGCAATAAGACCTTCACTGGAATGTGCTATAATGTCAAATCCTGTAGCCGCTGTGAGGACTTTTGGAAGGTTTTTCGTAAATTGCGGATCCACAATGGCATAGGTCGGAATAACATCACCGTTGGGTTGTTCCAGTTTGGATTCGTTCCCATCTACATCGGTGCGTGTGACAATTACTGCCCAAGTCACCTCTGCCCCGGTTCCCGAAGTGGTAGGAATAGCGACACATTTAGCTTTCACACCCATGTGCAATTCTTCGAAGGGATTGAGTTCATCGATAGTAAATTTATCCTCTTCGTGTTCGTATAGGAACCACACGGCCTTCGCGGCATCCAGGGAAGATCCTCCGCCGATTCCGATAATTAAGTTAGGTTGAAATTTAGAACAAGCTTCCGTCGCTCTGAGAATAGTCTCTTCGTGGGGGTCAGGTTCGACCTCATCAAAGATTTGCCAAGCCTTCCCGAATTCATCAAGTTTTTTCGTTAACATGGATACGATACCGAGTTTGACAAGCATAGCATCCGTTACAATAAAGCATTTGTCCCCAGGAATCATTTCGAGTTGATCTAGGGCATCTTCGCCGAAAAAGATAGTTTTCGGACTTTGAAATGTTGCGATGTGTAATACCTCCTATGATATAATATTTATATATAAAAATACAGTAATAATGATGAAATAAAAAAAATTTTTTCCGTATAAACCAATCTCGTAAAATTACCTTAAGGATAGATCAATGATAATGATTAGTATTTTTCAGTATCAATCATTTGAATGGTTTTTACAAGATTTTGGGCCGCCTTCACCGCTCTCATAACCTTCTTCATATCGCCTTTTAGGCGAAATTTCCGGGTCATCAATCCCTTAATCGGATCAAGTTTACCGTCAATAAGTTTACTCCAATTTCCCCATTTGCCGGAAAAAACAAACGGTGGTTCCGGATCAAGCACTTCACCTGGTTCTAAGGTTCTACCATTACGTGCTTTTCCATGCCATAGGTCCACATAGAAGCGAACTTCATGATCTAATTCGTCTTCAGGTTCGATAATGAAAAGGAAATCCCCTTCCCATGTCTTGGCTGATTCTTCGTAGGCTTTATTGTTGTTTAAGGTTTCAATATAGGCTGCAACCCAATTATCAGTACCGAATTTTAATCCCATAATAGATCGATACAATATTATCGTTATGAATTAAAAAATTTGTCTTACCTTCGTTTCAAAAAGTAAAAATAAAAATGCAGAAACTATTATTTCTGAAAAATCAATTCTAATAGGACGATTAAAGATGTTTGATAACGGATACACTGGTACGATTTTAGAGATCGATTTGACGGAGCGCAAGGTTCTTAAAAGACCGTTAAATCCGAAAATTGCATCCCAATTTCTGGGTGGGGCGGGCTATGCTTGTGCCGAATTATTTCCATTACTCTCCAAAGACACGCATCCATTGGGTCCCGAGAATAAGCTGTTTTTTATGACGGGGCCACTCACTGGAACGATGGCAACATCCTCGGGGCGTATGGTTGCGTGTGCAAAATCTCCCTTAACTGGAATATGGGGGGAATCAAATTCCGGCAGTTTAATTGGTGTTTCATTTAAAAAAGCGGGATACGATGGGGTTCTTATTCATGGAAAGGCCGATTCTCCCGTATATATTGAAATTTTTGATGATCGGGTCGAAATTAAATCCGCCGAGAATTTATGGGGTAAGGGAATATTTGAAACTACCTCCATCTTGAAAAGCTTAGAAGGGTTTAAACGTCCTCGTGTGATGGCTATCGGTCCTGCTGGAGAGCATCTGGTAAAATACGCAATCATTGGAAGTGAAGAACGAGCTTTCGGGCGGACGGGGATGGGGGCTGTAATGGGGTCTAAAAATCTCAAAGCTATTGTGGTTGAGGGGACTCAAAAAGTCACCGTGAAGAATAAGGAAGAGTTCACAGCCCACACCAAACTCACAAATAAGGAAATGATGGAGATTTTTACCTATGAAATGTTCCAAGAATTAGGAACCGGTGCATCAATGGATATGTATGGGGTTACTGGCGAATTACCCGTTAAGTACTATCGGGGAAATACTTTTGAGGGGGCCAATAATCTCTCGGGTTCAACCTTAGCCGAAACCTATTTGAAAAAGAATCATCACTGCTTTGCTTGTCCCATTGGATGTGGAAGGGTAATTGCCATGGGGGAAAACAACCTCGGAGTTCCAACAGGTGAATTTGCAGGTCCCGAATATGAAACCTTGGCTGGATTTGGATCGGTAATTATGAATTCCAACTTGGAATTAGCCATTAAGGCAAATTATATTTGTAATGATGTGGGCCTCGACACGATATCTACCAGTTCGATGATCGCCTTGACCATGGATCTAAGTGAACGTAAGAAGATTACACCAGAGGATATTGATGGAATTGAGATGGAATGGGGGAATATGGACATTGTTTTTTCCCTTATTGAAAAAATTACAAATCGAACCGGGTACGGTGATTTGTTAGCAGAGGGGCCCAACGCTTTGATTAAAAAATTCTCAATCGATCCGGATCAGGTCGCAGCTATTCGGAATTCACATATTACCTATCATGATATGAGGAGCAGTCATCCCATGGCCATTACATATGGTTTATCTCCCCACTATGGCGGCTCCCACAATGCCTGTGATGCCTATATGGTAACTACCGGCTTGGCAATTGAAGAAATGGATATAGAATCGGATGATCCTCACGATAATACACCAGAAGTGGCTCAAGTGATGGGAAGGCTCATGGAATACCGTGCATTTTATTCTTCGGCTATTTTTTGTGTGTTTGCTAATCCTCCCCCGACCGCCTTAGCGAAATATCTTGAATTGGCCATTGGGGAAGAGTTTACTCTGGATAATATCAAAGAAATTGGGAAACGTATTTTTACCCTCAAACGCTTGTTCAACCTAAAAATGGGCCATACTCCCCAAGATGAGCATATTCCCGCAATTTTGCTTAAGCCGCTTCCCGAGAGCGGGTCAGAAGGAGCTGTACCTGATGTGAAACTGCTTTTCACCGAATTTTACAAGCACCAGGAATGGGATCCGGCAACTGGGAGGCCATCGCAGGACAAAATTGACCGCTTATTGTTATCGGATTATGCCTAATGGATTAATTTTTAACCCCATTCTAATTTTTTATTGATATTTTATTTATTAATCTTTTCATTTTTTCATTTTTTCGTCATCAAAAGAACAAAACTGTTTTATATATAAACACACAAGATATATCTGATTACAATGTTTATTAAGAAATTTTTCTATCGACTCCGGCATATAGCCTTCTTAGGTATTATCAAAATAACCCCTTGTCCTAATCCAGATCTGATTTCGGGGGAAGATGCCTTAGAACAATTGGCCAAACGCATCCAGAAGGATGGATTGAAGAAAGTTTTGATTGTCACCGATGAAAATCTGGTTAAAATCGGTTTATTGGATAATATTAAAACCATTTTGGGTGAGGCCAAAATCGAATTTGCGGTTTATATGGATGTAAAACCAAATCCAACGATAGAAAATGTTGAGAATGCCCGGCAAATGTATCTGGATGAAGGTTGTCAGGGTTTTATTGGCTTTGGAGGTGGATCTCCTATGGATTGCGCAAAAGTTGCTGCTGCACGAATTGTTAAGCCAAATAAGTCTGTGGTGGAGATGCGGGGAATATTTAAAATTCTGAAAAAGCTCCCTCCATTTTATGCCATCCCCACAACCTCGGGAACGGGATCTGAAACTACATTTGCTGCAGTCATCGCTAATCCCGAAACACATGAGAAGATGGCAGTTGTTGACATGGTCCTGATGCCACATGTTGCAGTATTGGTTCCTAATTTAACTCTGGGGCTCCCACCTTTTATCACCGCTACCACCGGAATGGATGCCTTAACCCACGCCATTGAAGCCTATATTGGTTGGCACGATATAAAAAAGGTCCGTGGTTATGCGGAAAAGGCCACAAAACTCATTTTCGAGAACATTGAAGAAGCCTATTCCAATGGAACAAATAAGGAAGCTCGAAACAACATGGCTTTCGGTTCGTTCTATGCAGGTATGGCCTTTACTCGGGCTTCTGTAGGATATGTACACGCTATCGCCCATAATTTAGGCGGATTGTATGATGTACCCCATGGTCTTGCAAATGCAGTACTCCTTCCCTACGTTTTGAAAGCGTTTGGTGAGAAAGCCCATAAAAAGCTGGCAAATCTTGCGGTGGCTGGAGGTTTAATTTCATCCTATTCAACGCCCAAAGAAGGAGCCGAAATATTTATTCAAAAAGTTCGTGATTTGAATAAGAAAATGGATATTCCTAGTTTTATCAAGGAATTACAGGAAAAAGATATGGATCTTATTGCAGAACGGGCAGATGAAGAAGGTAATTCCGCATATCCCGTTCCTAAGATTCTGTTCAAATCTGATTTCATCGAAATACTTCAACTTATTAAAGAACAATAATTTTTCACCATTTAATTTGTAGTTTTTTTTTCACTTATCCCAAAAAGTCTTTTAGCAGTTTTCCACTTTTTAAGTTTGTAAGTCATCTAAGTCGTTAAAATGATGAGTAAGGGGATTAAGGTTTTCCATTAAATTTTTGAGGTTCGAGCATAAGATGAACGAGAAGAAACGATATATGATAGAGAGTATGAACTCCCCTAGTCTGAAATCCAATCCCCTTGGGGATTCAACTCAGAAAGAATTCCATATTTATTTGCCACCCGGTTATCATGATTCTACATCCCAAGATGTTCGATACCCCGTAATCTACTTACTTCATGGTTATTCAGGAGGAGTTGAAGATTTACTCATTATTGAGGAAAAAGAGATTAAAACCCACTATGAATTACTCTTTCGGGTCCTTCTTTTCCGATTTTTCAAAAATTTTCTTACATTTGAGAAACTCGATAGTCTAATTCTTCAAAAAGAAATTCCTCCCTTTATTTTGGTGCAACCCGACGGATCTATCCCTAGGTTTAATATTCATGGAACAAAGGGATTTAACGGGAACCCCAATAAGAAAGGTAGCCTCTATATCAACTCTCCCCATTCAGGTCAATATGGAGATTATATATTTGAGGATTTAATCGCTTATGTGGATGCAAATTACAGAACCCTCGCTCATCGGGATCACCGTGGACTTATGGGGGGTTCTATGGGTGGATATGGTTCATTAATTGGAGGTTTGTTGTATAATCATCAATTTTCAGCTGTTAGCGCGCTGAGTCCTGCAATTTCCTGGCTGGAATTGCTTGATTATCCAATGGTCGTCCCAATTTACAAATTGTTATATGGAAGAAGAAAAGCAAAGCGTTTGGGAGCTGAAGATATCGAGGATATTCTGGATACATGTGATATGATTTTTGCCAACGGTAATCCTCTTATTCCCACCTTAAAACGCGATGAATCTTCAAATCAGATAATTGCGATGGATGAAAACGCCAAAAATAAGTGGATATCATTTGATTTGAAAGAAATGATAAAATCTGTTCCTTCCCCTTACCAAAATATCAAATTGCAAATATTATGTGAGGAATCCGATGAATACGGTTTCGGTCCCCAAATCACTCAGTTTGTTTCCGAATTGGATGAACGTGGCATTGAACACTTTACTGAAATTTACCAAGATTCCTTCGCGGCTCGAATTTCCCCCCACATGTTGGGGATTGAAAGAAATATCCTTAAGGGAATTAAATTTTGTTTGAAGAGTTTTGATTAATTATGACCCAAGAGAAGATCAAATCTGTTATCGATTTTACCCCATACCTAAAAAAAACATATTTTATAGATATCTCCGATTTAACAGTCCAAAATAAAGTAAAATCACTCCTTAAGGATGTTAATGAACAAGATGAACTAGCTGATATTAAGAAGGCGATTAAACTGTTCTATTTTGTGAGGGATGAAATTAAATATGTTGTAAAATTTTCAAAGAAATATTATAGCCGTAAAAATACGAAAGCCAGCGTTACTCTTAATCGTGGATACGGTTATTGTATTCAAAAGGCAACTTTGCTGGCGACAATGGCTCGAATTGCCGGAATCCCATCTCGCCTTCATTTTGTAGATATGAAAAATCATCTCACTCCGCAATCTTACATCGATAGGATAGGCAGTAATTTGTTTATCTACCATGCTTATCCCGAGCTTTTTCTGAATGGCAAATGGGTCGAAGCCAACGTTGCTTTTGATAAACAGCTATGTGAACGAAAGAATTTTCCTGTTGTAGATTTTGATGGAATTAAGCCTGGATTATTTGCAAAACAAGACGCCACGGGGCGGCCATTTATTGAATATCTCAAAGATCATGGAACGTTCAAAGACGTACCTTACTGGAAAATAATATGGGCATGGAAAAAAGTGTATAATTTCTGATGAATTAACTTTTACGATAGTTAGAAGGTCGCTATCTTCAATTTTTCTTATTCCTCTTCTTTGGAGGTTTTTTTCCTTTTCTGGACAAGAATCACAGAGAAAATAATTAAAAGACCTCCAAAAAATATCCGCCAAGTAAGTACAGCTTCAAGAAACAATATGCTATACAAAGTGGAAATAATCGGCATAACAAAGCCTAAATACACTACATATTCTGTTTTTACGCCATCCCCGGATACACCAAATAGGTGGAGCACATAAGCCAGACCTGTACAGATAAATCCCAGATAAATCATTATCCACCATTGTTTGCCGGTTAATTGAGCGATTTGATCGGGCATCCCTGTAAAATAGGCGAATCCTACCAAGAAAAACGTGGCAAGCAAGAGGATCGAAGTAATTGAATAAAGGGGTTTCATTTTTTTAGACATGGGTTTTGAAAATGAACTATAGGAAGCCCAGGAAATGAACGCAATTATTGAAAAAAGATCTCCCTTTATGGTATCTGTAGAGAGTGACCAGCCTTTTTGTGTAATCAACAAGATTACGCCTCCAAACCCAACAATTACTGCGAGGAAAAATTTCTTACTCGGTATATCATGAAATACGAGATAATTAATCAAGATTACCCAAACAATTGAAGTTTGTGCCAATATGGATTGATTTATGGGAGAAGTAAATTGTAAGGCGTAAAACTGGATGATATACGAAAGAGTAAAGGAAATAAGGGAATAGAAAAATAGAATCCAGAAGTTCGAGATAAGAGAGCGAAACCAGTCTTTAAATTCTCCTTTCAAAGAAATATATAGGATGAGCATGAAGAAACCCATTAAAGCGCGCAAAAATACAAATGTATAGGGTGATAAAGGAGGAATGACCATTTTACCAAAGGGAAATGTTAGTCCCCAGATGAAATAAGCCAAAAATGCCATGAAATAATGAAACGCTTTTTTCATAAGTTTTTCATTCTCTAGTTAGGCAAAGTTCCAAAAGAATAAAATATTCGGAAATGAGAGTTAAGTCTAAGCTAGAAAAAATAGATACAAATTTGAAGTAGTGATAATGACTCGAAAACCGAAGTATGGGTTAATTGCGGCAGATATTGCCCATGTAGGTATTTATCTTCTTGAAAAATCGGATCTTCTTCTAGATGTTATAACTCTCATGGAAAGAAAACATATTTCTGCCGTAGTTATCGAAGATATTCAAGATTTATCAAGTTACTATATTGTATCTCATCGAGATCTCATTCATTTTTTCGCAAAGAGGCGGAAAATGTTTGAATTGCAGGATAATCCTGGAGAAGGATATGAAGTATTAAAAAAAATTCACGCTGCTGAGATAATGCGAGGACCTATTGAAATTATTTCAAAATCCACACCTATTGATGAAGTAGTTCATTTAATGAATAGAAAGGGATATAAAAGGGTTATTGTGGGGAATGATGAAGGCCAACCAATTGGTATTATCTCAACGAAGGATATTATTGCTTGGACCAAAGAAATATTGCCCAAAGGAACCCCCATGGTATTGGCTGTGATTGAAAATGTCACTGGGTTGATCCTATCTAAGCATGTATTTAGGGATGAAATATCCGAGGATTATTTGGATTTATTGGGTGGCGTTTTAACCGCCATAGAAGGAATTACCGATGAGGTTATGCAAAATTCTGGCGATCTTCGGTTCATCGAAAAGGATTTTTATGATATTATGTTAGAGCAAACGGAATTTGTTACGATTATCTTAGTATGTGATGAATCCTCAATTGAATTGCGTATTGAATTGCAGATTTTCACACGACAGTTTATGCATTTGTTTAAAGATGCTTTAAGACTCAGAAAAAAGATGGGATACATTCAAGCCATCGATAAATTCAAAATTCGCAATTTAATCGGGATATTTGAATAAAAAAGAGAAAAATAGAGAGAAAAAGAGAATTTATGGCCGACTAACTAGGGTTCCATCGGCTTGGCCGAAATAAGCTTTAACTGCCATATTGATAAATAAGCCCGTTTCCACAACTCCGGGGATCATTTTAATTTGTTGATTTAATTCGGAGGGTTTTTCCAACAAGCCAAAATCCACATCCACAATAAAATTCCCATTATCCGAGACCACTGGACCTGCTTTGTTTTTTGCCATTCGGAGAGTCGGTTTTCCTCCCATTCCTTCTAATTTTTTCATAACCGGTACATAGGCAAAGGGAATAACCTCAAGAGGAATGCCTTTCTTCCATTTTTCTCCCAATAGGTGAGAATCTTTGCGATAATCTGCTACAATCACGAGTTTTTTTGCGCAGCTTGCAACAATTTTTTCTTGAACGTGGCAGCCTCCTCCACCTTTAATCAGCGTCAGATTATCATCTACCTCATCTGCTCCATCAATATCAACATCGATATCAGGATATCGGGATAAATCCCCCAAAGTTAAGCCTCCTTCGACAATTAACTGGGTGGATTGGAAGGATGTAGGGATGCAAACCACCTTTAAATTCTCGGTTTTCACTCTTTCAACCAACCGCTCTACCGCATAAACAACGGTGGAACCACTACCTATGCCGACTACCATCCCATCTTGGATGTATTCATCCACGGCAGCATATCCCGCTTTCCGTTTTGCTTGCTCAATTTCTGATAATGCCATACATTTATTAGGTCTGCCTTAAGTTGAAAAGGTATTTATTACGGGAGTAATAGGCCGGAGCTGAGATGTATGGCGATACTGCATAGGAAGAAATTTTAAGCAAAAATTTATTGAATTTCTTAGATTTAACAAATGTGAATATGAATTATATTGAGCAGTTATCTGAAATTCTTGTTGATCTTATTAATCACCCTCAATTACCCATCTCTACAATCAAAAATTTTGTTGAAGAAGCAAAAAAGGGAGTAGATGCTGATTATAGTATAATTTGCTTTAAATTGCAGAGACATCTAAAGCTAAAGGGGCCCGAAATAGCTCAGATGCTTGCTTCCAAATTTTCAGAAGAAATTTTAAAAGATAATCAATTTATCGAACGGGTAACTACGAGTGGGGCGTATCTCAATTTTACAATTAATAAAAAAGTAATGGCTGCTTCTATAATTCCTGAAATCTTTTTAAATATTCATAATTATGCCACGTCCACAATTCTCGAGGCAGATATCAATCGTAAAATCGTCATTGAATATCCATCACCGAATACCAACAAACCACTCCACTTTGGTCATGTACGCAATATGTTGCTGGGGCAAGCACTTGTAAAAATGCACCAGAAAATCGGGAATCAAGTTTTTGAAACGAATTTGCTCAATGATAGGGGAATTCATATTTGTAAGAGCATGCTTGCATATCAGAAATTTGGCAACGATCAAACCCCCGAAAAGGCTAATCGTAAATCGGATCATTTTGTAGGGGATTATTATGTGAAATTTGCCCAAGAAGAAGCTAAACTCAAAAAAGGATTAGAGCCCAAATTCAAATTGTTGGAAATAGAAAAGAAAAAACCCAAGAAAGACCAAAATCTTGAAATTATCACTCAAATCCAATCAGAAATCGAAAAAACCCCCTATGGGCAATTTCATCAGGAATTACAGCAAATGCTCCTGGATTGGGAATTAAAAGAACCTCAAACTCGCAATCTATGGCGGAAAATGAATGATTGGGCAGAGTATGGGTTCCATCAGACCTACAAACTATTTAATATCAATCATCAAAAAACGTATTACGAAAGCCAGATATATAATCAAGGCAAGGAAATCGTATTTGATGGTCTGAAATCAGGTATATTTGAAAAACTTGATGATGGTGCTATTGTTGTTCGATTTAAAAAAAAAGGTCTTCCTAAACAAAAAGTTCTACTCCGGAAAGATGGAACTTCCCTCTATATTACCCAGGATCTTCACCTTGCCTTTCAGAAATATCAAGATTTTCCATACGATGAATCTATTTATGTCGTGGGCAATGAGCAAAATATGCAATTAAAAGCGCTCTACGAAATGTTACGCAATCTCGGGATGAAAGCCACCAACATTCATTATTCCTATGGCATGATAAGTCTCACAACTGGAAAAATGAAATCACGGGAAGGTAAAATAGTAGATGCCGATGATGTTGTACAAGAATTACAGAATTTAGCGTTTATCGAAATTAAGGAGAGATATCCAGAATTAGAGGAAAATGTAATAAAGAAAAGAGCATTTCAAATTGGGATGGCTGCCTTACGATTCTTCATTTTAAAATATGAATTTTCTCGAGATTTTGTGTTTGATCCCAAACAAAGTATTAGTTTTGAGGGAGAAACGGGACCCTATGTATTGTATTCCTACGCACGCATTTGCTCTATCTTTAGAAAAGCACAATCAGAGAATATCGATGTTCCCTTCAATCCGGATACCTCGGAAGTTAATTCTCAATTTCTCAATTCCGATCCAAACTTTTCCTTAATGCAAAGTGATGATGAATATGCTTTAATTTCCATTCTCTCCAAATATCCTAATCATCTTCGTTCCGCAGCTGTTAATCGAAAACCACATGAGTTGATTAGGTATTTATTTGAATTAGCCCAACAGTTCACGAAATTTTATCATTCGTGTCCTGTTTTGTCGGAATCCTCAGAAACTCGCTATTATCGCATGGTATTATGTGAAGCAGTCCGACTTGTTTTGAAAGATGGATTGAATTTATTTGAAATCCACGAGCTAACTGAAATGTGAGATTTTATTTGATTTTTTTTCCGGTTCTTTCTATTTTTCCTTTTGCTTTATCAGAAGTAAATAAATACCATAATTATCAATGATATTATAGATGTCATCCTCTTTGTTTAGCAGAATCTCTGCAAATCCTAATATTTGTCATGGGAAAGCGTGTATCAAAGGAACCAGAATTATGGTATCTGTGATATTAGATAATATTGCTGAGGGTTTAAATGAAAATGAGATAATAGAATCCTATCCTGCATTAAAAATTGAAGATATAAAAGCAGCAATATCCTATGCAGCATCCTTAGAACCTAAAATCATCAAAATTGAAGATTAATTCTTTCTTCTACGAGCTAACTGAGATGTAGGAAAAAATAAAATATAAATAATTGATTATAAACTCTTCTCATAAAGTTCCCAATCGCTCTTTTTAACACCAAGTTTCATAAAGATTGATTGAAGGTTAGTATCTCCGCGTTTCTTCGCATAGACAGTTACAGAATCGATTTTCATTGTTTTAGTCAAATATGAAAATACTTCTCTCACAATACTCTCTTCAATCCCTTTCTTGAAAGCATCCTCTTTCCGGACTATTACATCATGCAATACACAGGTTTGCCTACCCAAATAATCATTCCATATACTGAAGAATCCCGCTCCTACAAGTTTTTCTTCTTCCCTTGCGAGTACCATGGAGTTGCGGAGTCGTAAATCCTTCAAACGGGCTTCTAATTCTTTGGCAAATTTACCTAAATCAACTTCACCTAATCTGTATTCAAAATCCTTGACCAAATTTTCTAATTCTTCTTTGTCTTTTCGTGGATCATAACGAGTGATTTTTATTTCGGACATTTTTTTCCCCTCTAATATTTCCTGATTATTTCTAACATATTTTCCCTCTAATAATTTCCTTATTATTTCTAACATATTAAATCTAACATATGCCAATGAAAATTCCTATCAGAAAATGGAATCCAACCGCAATTTTACCAAAAGTTGCAACCCATGGAGACGCTGGTGCAGATTGCTTCATTAATGGGTTTAAAAAGATTGACAACTCCCAAAAGAAAAAATTAATTGAACTAAAGGATGAGGAATATACCCTAAAACCCCTTGAACGTATTTTATGTCCTTTGGGTTTTGCTACATCCATTCCCGAAGGATATTACGCAGCTGTTGTTCCTCGAAGTGGATTGGCGTTATGGGAAGGTCTTTCCATTGTAAATTCCCCTGGAACAATAGATGCGGGGTATCGTAATGAATGGGGGGCAATTGTGGTAAATTTGTCGAATCGAGATGTGGTTTTGCATAAAGGGGATAAAATATGCCAATTTATCATTCGTAAACTTGTAGATTATGATTTTGAAATCGTTGAGGAACTTCCAGCCTCTGATCGTGGGTTAGGCGGTTTTGGTTCAACAGGAAAGAAATAATGAGCTCACTTCCTAAAATTCAATATCCGATGACATTTTTGCCTTGCCGGGATTTGGCAGTCACACGGGATTTCTATAACGGATTACTTAAGTTACCAATTTCTTTAGACCAAGGTCCCTGTGTGCTTTTTCAAATTGGAGAAAGTCCAAATCGGGCTTATTGGGGATTCTGCAGTCATTACACCGAATATATTGATACTCCCAAACAAGTGTGCTTAACTTTGGTTGTGGATTCTAAGGAAGATGTGGACGCATATTATGAAATGCTATCTGAAGCTAAAATTGAATGTATAAAAAAACCGGCTGAAACACCACAATTTCAAATTTACAATACGTTTTTCAAGGATCCAATGGGTTATTCTCTTGAAATTCAAATGTTTTATCCTGA